>NZ_NHBI01000041.1:0-61589 GCF_002167505.1 Sulfitobacter sp. TMED3
CCGCACAGGCCGAGTACGAAGAAGAGCCACAGCAGCAGCTGTTCAAGGAAGAAGCCGCGGTCAACCACAGCGGTTTCTCTGACACATCCTATGAAGACGAAGCGTCGGACGCAGATGATCTGCCACCCCCCGCCTACCGTCCCGAGGTTGCGTCCTTCCAGCCGCGCCGCGAAGAGGTGAATGTCGACGCGCAAGAGCAAGAGGCGTTTGTCGCGCCACGCGCCCCTGCACCCGGCACCCCATCGCCCGAAGCACTGGCCCGTCTGCGCGCCGCCGCGCAAAAAGCGTCGCCAAGCCAGCAGCAACAGCGTCAGCCACAAGCGCAGCCGCAGCAGCAGCGTCAACAACCCGCCGCCGAGCAGGGTGAGAAGCGCTTTGGCATCAACTCGTTGATCAACCGCATGACCGGTCACGGTGAGGCGGAAACACAGCAGCAGCGCCCCGCACGTCAGCAGCCGCCGGTTCAGACCCGCGCGACCTCTGCCGCGCCACAGCCGCGCGACGTTCAGGACGAAGATCAAGAGCGGATCGAAATCCCCGCCTTCCTGCGTCGTCAGGCGAACTAAGCTTACCTAAGACGTCCTCGTAAACGTCCGAAAGGCCACCCTTAGGGGTGGTCTTTTTCGTTAGCGCCACAACTTTAAGCGTGCTGCGGTGCAGCAATTGGGGTGTGCGGGTCGATAACATTCGTTGAAATGTTGCTGTTATATGTTCACGCTTCGCCGTCGTTTCAGGGATGATCGGGAGCCTGAAATATATATATAACAATGGTTTATTGGGGGTATGCGCACGTTAACGCCCAATTGTGACAGTGATGTTTCAGACGGTAGCAATGATTGAATTGAGCATTAGGAACGGCCCCGTTAGGACAGAGTTCAACTTAGACAGATGATCTTTGGACAGTGAGTATTGACCGTGCAGACAACCATTAAGACAGCGATCAGCTTTAGCGGCACCGGCCTTCATTCAGGCCGTCCTGCAACTGTGACGATCCGTCCGGCTGGTGCGCATCACGGTATCTGGTTCTCGCGCAGTGACGTGGATGTTGGCGATCGCCTGATTCCCGCCCGCTGGGACGCGGTGAATCGCTCGCCTCTTTGCACCAAGCTTGAAAATGCGGCGGGTCTGCAAATCTCTACTGTTGAACACCTGATGGCCGCACTGGCCGGTTGTGGCATCCACAACGCGCTGGTCGAGATCGACGGCCCCGAAGTGCCAATCCTCGACGGCTCTGCCGCGCCCTTCGTGCGTGGTATCATGCAGCGCGGCGTGCGCGTGCTGGCGGCCCCTGTGCGNGCNTTCGAAGTGCTGAAAACGGTCACCGTGACGGATGGAGANGCNTCGGCCACNATCGCACCGGCAGANACCCTGAAGATCGACTTTGTCATNGANTTNGCCGANGCCGCCATTGGCCATCAGGAAAANTCGCTGGTCATGAACAANGGCAGCTTCGCCCGCGAACTTTGCGACAGCCGGACCTTCTGCCGTCAGGCGGATGTNGACGCGATGCAGGCGAACGGTCTGGCATTGGGCGGTCACGCTGGTGAAAATGCNGTCGTCTTCGACGGCGACCANGTGCTGAGCCCCGGTGGTCTGCGTCACGCCGACGAACCCGTACGCCACAAGATGCTGGATGCCTTGGGTGATCTGGCGCTGGCCGGTGCACCGCTGATCGGCCATTACACCGGCGTGCGCGCCGGCCACAGCCTGACCAACACGCTGCTGCGGGCGCTGTTCGCGACCCCCGGTGCCGTGCGCATGGTTGAATGTGACGCGCANATGGCGTCGCGTCTGCCCGGCTTTGGCCTTGAGTGGGACGAAATCCCCGCCGTTGCCTGAAAGCGGTAACGCGATGTCGCAGGGCAGGGCGTTAACGACGGTTGAAACTCCGGTGGGGCTTGGGTAATCCTTTGTTTACGATTTGGCCCGTCGACAGCCGCCCTTGCAGGGGACTGCCGAATGGTCGTTTTGTTGCGCGAAACCTTGTGCTAGTCACGGGCAAAGGCGTATCGTGAAACGTGACGCAGAGTTTAAAGCGAGGGTGAAACGCATGACGGGTACGATGTCGCGCAAGCGGGTGGTCGGTGCGGTGCTTTTGGCGGGCGTTCTTGGCGCGTGCGGTGGTGCTCAGGACACGGGTCGGACGACCAACAGCTTCTTCAACCCTCAGGAAATTCCGCTTGAAACATACTCGGCCGAGCAGATTTACGAGCGTGGCGAATTTGAACTGAACCGCAANCGCCCTGCCGAAGCNGCTGAATATTTCTCCGAGATTGAACGCCTNTACCCCTATTCCGAATGGGCCAAGCGGGCGCTGATCATGCAGGCTTTCGCCTATCATCAGGATCAGGATTACCCCAACAGCCGCTCTGCCGCGCAGCGNTATATTGATTTCTTCCCCGATGATGATGACGCNTCCTATGCAAGCTANCTTCTNGCNCTAAGCTATTATGACCAGATCGACGAAGTTGGCCGCGANCAGGGNNTGACNTTTCAGGCGCTGCAAGCNCTGCGTCGCGTGATCGAGGATTATCCNGACAGCGAATATGCGCGNTCTTCCGTGCTGAAATTCGATCTGGCGTTTGACCATCTGGCGGGCAAGGAAATGGAAGTGGGGCGCTATTATCTGCGTCGCAAACACTATACCGCGTCGATCAACCGCTTCCGCGTCGTGGTCGAGGATTTCCAGACAACCACCCACACCGCCGAGGCGCTGCACCGTCTGGTAGAGGCGTATCTGTCGCTGGGTCTCACGGACGAGGCGCAGACCGCAGGCGCCATTCTGGGGCACAACTACCAGTCCACCGAATGGTACGAGGCAAGCTATAAGCTGCTGACCGGTCAGGGNCTTGAAATGAAGTCCTTCGGCGATAACTGGTTGACCGCGATCTACCGCCAAACGATCAAGGGCGAATGGATCTGACCCAAGCGCCTTTTGACGGCCCACACGGATAGTGACCCATGCTACGCGGCCTAGATATTTCGGATATGCTGATCATCGACCGGCTGGAACTTGCGTTTCAGCCGGGTTTGAACGTTCTGACCGGCGAAACCGGGGCNGGTAAATCGATCTTGCTCGATAGTCTCGGGTTCGTGCTGGGCTGGCGCGGGCGCGCCGATCTGGTGCGTCAGGGCGCGTCACAGGGCGAGGTCACGGCNTGGTTCGACCTGCCCGAAGGNCACGCCGCCCACGCGGTGCTGGAAGAGGCGGGCCTGCCCGGCGGGGGCGAGCTGATCTTGCGCCGTATCAACGGGTCTGACGGGCGCAAAACGGCTTGGGTCAATGACCGCCGCTGCTCGGGCGAGGTGCTGCGCGCGCTGTCGGAAACGCTGGTCGAATTGCACGGCCAGCATGACGACCGCGGNTTGCTTGACCCCAAGGGCCACCGCGCCATTCTGGATGAATTCGCGGGCACCGCCCCGNTGCGCGACAAGGTGCGNCAGGCNTGGTCTGCCTTGGCTGCGGCGCGCAAGGCTGCCAAACAGGCCGCCGNCGANCGCGAGGCGATTGCCGCCGAAGAAGAATACCTGCGCCACGCCGTGGCAGAGCTGGACAAGCTGGACCCGCAAGCAGGCGAGGAAGAACAGCTCGACGCGCGCCGTCGCCTGATGCAAAGCGCCGAAAAGATCCGCAGCGATGTGGTCAACGCCTACGAGATGATGGGGCAGGGCGGGGCNGANACACAGCTGGGCGACGCCCTGCGCTGGCTCGACGGGGTGGCCCATAAAGCCGACGGCGCGCTAGAGGCCCCGATGGCNGCGCTTTCGCGTGCGATGGTCGAATTGGACGAGGCGATGGAAGGCGTGGTCGCCGCCATCGACACCATGTCGTTCAACCCGATCGAGCTGGAAGAAACCGAAGAGCGCCTCTTTGCGATCCGCGCCATGGCCCGCAAGCACGAGGTGCTGGCCGACGATCTGGCGGGCTTTGCCGAGACGNTGCGCGGCAAGCTGGACGCGCTGGACGCAGGCGAGGCCGCACAGGCGGGNNTGGAGAAAGCCGTGCGCGACGCCCAAGCCGCCTATGATGCCGCAGCCGACGCCNTGACCGATGCGCGCCGCAAGAAAGCGGGCAAGCTGGACAAGGCCGTCGCGGCAGAGCTTGCCCCGCTCAAGATGGAGCGCGCGGTNTTTGCCACGCAGATCACCGAGGAAACGCCCGGACCGGAAGGCCGCGATGCGGTGTCCTTTACCGTGGCCACCAACCCCGGCGCGCCTGCGGGCCCACTNGGCAAGATCGCATCGGGCGGGGAGCTCAGCCGCTTTCTGCTCGCGCTNAAGGTCTGTCTGGCCAAGGGGCAAACCGGCCTGACGATGATCTTTGACGAAATNGACCGGGGTGTCGGCGGTGCGACNGCCGATGCGGTGGGGCGTCGTCTGGCGGCGCTGTCGCAGGGCGGGCAGGTGCTTGTTGTCACCCACTCNCCCCAGGTTGCCGCTTTGGGCGCGCATCACTGGCGTGTGTCCAAGGCCGTGTCCAAGGGCATGACCCTATCGACCGTCACGCCACTGTCAGCGCCGGAACGCGTGGACGAGGTCGCGCGGATGCTGGCTGGGGATACGATTACCGAGGCCGCACGCGCTGCCGCGCGCGAGCTTTTGGGCGAAGAATTCGCCAGCTAGCGGCACAGTCTTGATTGCAGGGGTTTTAACGCAGGCNGCTCTGTCCTAGACATGGGTAAACCCTGACAGCAAAGCCGCCATGCCTTTGAAACCGCGCCCCTTTCTGAACCAGCAGTATGACACATTGTGCANCCATGCGCGTCTGGGGTGGGATGTGNTGCGTGANAANGGGCCGGGCAAGGTCACCTTCTGGTTCATCGCGCTTGCAATCGGNNTCTNNGCAGGCTTTGCCGCGCTGTTTTTTCGNAAAGGGATCAACGCATTACAGGCGTTTCTTTATGGNACCGAAGATGTGCAGCACCTGCATAGTTTTATCGGCAGCCTTGATTGGTATTGGGTCGTTCTGATCCCCACCATCGGCGGGCTGACCGTGGGGCTGATCTTGCATAATTTCACCCGAGACGCCCGTGTGCGCAGCGTCGGCGATGTGATCCTTGGCGCGGCNTTGCACGAAGGTCGGGTGGAAACACGGGCCGGTATTGCGTCGGCNCTGGCNTCGCTGATCACNCTNAGCACCGGCGGATCGTCAGGGCGAGAAGGGCCGGTGGTCCACCTCGCGGGGGTGATCTCGACCCTGGTGAGCCGCCGGATCAATGCCAGCGGTATTACCGGTCGTGANCTGNTGGGCTGCGCCGTTGCGGCGGCCGTCTCTGCCAGCTTNAANGCNCCGATCGCAGGCGCGCTTTTCGCGCTCGAGATCGTGTTGCGCCACTTTGCCGTGCACGCCTTTGCNCCNATCGTGATCGCGTCGGCCGCGGGCACTGTGATCAACCGGTTGGAATTCGGCGGTCTGACCGAATTTGAGCTACCCACCGTGGGCGATATGTCCTTCTATGCCGAGCTGCCCGCCTTCCTGCTGCTGGGGNTGACCTGCGGNGTGGTGGCGGTCTTTCTGATGCGCGGNATCTTCTGGGCCGAGGATTTCGGCAACTTNATACAGGCNCGCAGCAAGCTGCCGCGCTACCTGCGCCCTGCCGTGGCAGGGGNAATCCTTGGCGTGATTGCGCTGTGGTTCCCGCATATCATCGGCGTCGGATACGAGACGACGACCCGCGCGNTAAGCGGTGATATGATCCTGCACGAAGCCGTTGTCTTTGCCGTGCTCAAGATCATCGCGGTGTCGATCACCCTTGGCGGGCGGATGGGCGGCGGGGNGTTTTCGCCCTCGCTGATGTTGGGGGCGCTGACGGGGCTGGCCTTCGGGTTGATCGCCACGGGCGTCTTTCCCACGATGTCGGGNGCCACGTCGCTTTATGCGCTNGCGGGCATGGGCGCGGTGGCNGCTGCCGTTCTNGGGGCNCCGATCTCTACCACCTTGATTGTATTCGAACTGACCGGAGACTGGCAGACAGGTCTGGCGGTGATGGTCGCTGTGAGCATGTCGACCGCGCTTGCCTCGCGTCTGGTGCACCGCAGCTTTTTCCTGACGCAGATGGAACGCCGCGGTATCCACCTTGCCGCCGGTCCTCAGGCCTATCTGCTGGGCATGTTCATGGTGGGCCGCATCATGCGCCGCCCCGACGACCTGCGCGCTGCGAACGAAGAAACCTGCTGGGATCTGATCGGCGAGGGGACCTATATCGACGGCACCGCCACGCTAGAAGCCGCGATGCCGATTTTCGAGCAGACCGGCGCGGCGTTTATTCCCGTGGTCACGCTNAAGCCCGAATCGCCGCCCGAACTNNTNGGNGCGCTGTTCCATGTGGATGCGCTTAAGGCCTATAACCGCGCCCTGGCCGAGACAGCGGCCGAGGAACANTCNTGATTGTCGCTGTATTCGCGACAGTNGGNGCAGNNGGGCTGAACTGTCCTAAAATATTGAAATGCGTCTGAAATGCGGCGGTAATTTGTCTTTCTTGCGTTCCTCANCGTAAGCTACACTCTGGGTATAGCTTAGGGGGATTTGAACATGCTTGGATTGACTTTATTACCAGCGCTCGCGCTTTTGGGATTTGCGGGATTGATTGGCAGCGACAGCGATGACGANGATACCAATGACGACATGCAAGACGTGGCAGAGCCCGAGGTNGCAGACCCGCAGATCGCCACGCAGCAGGGCACCAACGGCCCTGATCTGGTCACGGGCACGGGCGCGGATGATGACATCGACGCGTTTGGCGGTGACGACACGGTAAACGGTTTTGGCGGCGATGACACGGTGCAGGGCGGCGCGGGCAATGACCTGCTGAACCTTGGCGGTGGCGACAATCTTGGCAATGGCGAAGAGGGNCGCGATACCGTCAACGGNGGGCCGGGTGCCGACACATTGCTGGGCGGGAACGGCGCGGACAGTCTTTCAGGCTTCGGGGGCACCGATGACCTGTCCGGCGGGCAGGGCAGCGATATGCTGCGCGGTGGTCTGGGTGATGATCTGCTCAANGGGAACAACGGCAGCGATACGCTTGATGGCGGGTCTGATAACGACACCCTGATCGGCGGTAGCGGCGACGATAGCCTTGGCGGCTTTGGCGGCGCGGATTCCCTCGTGGGCGGGCTCGGGTCCGACAATCTGGATGGCGGGGCCGACAACGATACGCTTCTGGGCGGCGGGCTGATGGACACGCTCTTTGGCGGTTCCGGCGATGACGTGCTGCGCGGTGGCACCAACAACGATCTGGTCAACGGCGGGTCGGGCGATGACGACGCCATGGGCAACTTTGGCGCGGATACCGTGCTGGGAGGGCGCGGCAATGACACGCTAAGCGGTGGCGAAGGCTTTGACTACATCGAAGGGAACGACGGCGACGACATCCTGATGGGCAACGAAGGCAACGACGGGCTTAGTGGCGGGCAGGGCAATGACACGCTGATGGGCGGGGTTGGCAGCGATACGCTGAGCGGGTTGGCGGGCGATGATATGCTTGACGGGCAGGGCGGCAACGACCTGCTGAACGGCAACACCGGGAACGACACGTTGATGGGCGGCGGGTTGAACGACACGCTGAATGGCAATGGCGGCGACGATGTGATCAGCGGCGGCACCCAAAGCGATCTGATCAACGGCGGCAGTGGCAATGATGCGCTGTCTGGCGACGCAGGTGCCGATACAATCAACGCAGGCCCCGGCAATGACACACTGTTGGGCGGCGAGGGGCCGGACAAGCTGGCGGGCAACAACGGCGACGATCTGATTGATGGCGACGCTGGCAATGACGCGCTATTCGGCGGCATGGGCGACGACACGTTGAACGGCGGGGCGGGGAATGACTTCCTGATCTCGGGGCTGGGGACCGACAGCATTGACGGCGGTGCCGGTGACGATGTGATCCGCGCGTTCGACTTCAACCTCAACGGCAATGTNTCNGGCGATACCGATACGATGGCAGANGTCGTGCTGGGGGGCGNTGGCANNGACACCATNAGCGCCAACGACGGCGATACCGTGACAGGGGGCGAAGGGGCCGACGTGATCAATGCCATCGGCTATGATCAAGTGGGCAAGGCCCCGGTCATCGTGACCGACTTTAATCTCGCCGAAGACGGGCTGTACCTGCAGGAAACCCAAGGCTCGCCTGCGCAATTTGCCCCCGGTGACGGGATGTTCGAAATCCGCGCCGCGGCCAATGGCACCGACAGTGAACTTGTGGTCAACGGCAATGTCGTGGTGATCGTGCAAAACACCAGCGCCGCCGATCTCAGCGCGGACACAAGCTGGCTGCTGAACGCATAAGAGGGGCCGCAGCCCCCCTTGCTTCGATCTTGATTTTCCAGGGCCCTTTCGGGGGCCCTAGATTTGTTCGACCGCAACCTCGGGCAATTGGTAGAATGCCAGATGGCCCTTGATCTCGGCGACATCCTCGCTGGGGTCCTCGTAGGACCATGCCACGTTTTCCAACGTCCGGCTTTTGGTCACGACCGAGAAGTAATGCGCATCGCCCTTGTGCGGGCAGTGGGTGGTCTTGTCGGTCTTGTCCAGAAACGCCATGGCGATATCCGAACGGGGGATATAGATCACCGCGTCGTGGTCGCCTTCGCGCAGCTCAAGCGCATTACGTGTTTCGGCCAGTACCGCGCCCCCTGCGCGCACTGTCCATGTTCCGTTCGACTTCAATATCTTGATATGGTCTGCCATTGCTGACCGTCCTCCCTGAATGAACTGAAATATATCGCGCTCAAACCGGCGCTGTTGCCACATCCAACCACAGTTTCGCAACCGGTGATAGCCGCGGCCCGATCTTTTCCGCAACGTCGCGATGATAGGCGTTCAGCCAGTCTCGCGCGTCTTGGGTCAGCATCTGCGGCACGATCAGCCGCGTGTCGATGGGCGCAAAGCTCAGCGTCTCCCACGACAGCATGGCGCGATGCGCGTCCCCGCCCGGAAGATCAGGCGCAGATTGCACCACGGCAAGGTTTTCCAGCCGGATGCCAAAGGCCCCCTCGCGGTAATAGCCGGGCTCGATGCTCAGGATCATGCCTTCGGACAGGGGCACCGTGCTCAGCTTGCTCAGACGTTGCGGCCCTTCGTGCACGCTCAGATAGGCCCCGACGCCATGGCCCAGCCCGTGATCGAAGTCCTGCCCCGCCATCCAGAGCGGCAAACGCCCCACAGCCTCGATATCGCGCCCGGCCAGCCCTTGGGGCCAGCGTAGACGGCTCATGGCGATCAAACCGTTCAGCACACGGGTAAACGCCTCTTTCGCCTCGACCGGCGGCGTGCCGATGGCGATGGTGCGGGTGATGTCGGTGGTGCCATCCAGATATTGCCCGCCCGAATCCAGCACCAGCAGATGCCCGTCTTGCAAAAGGCGATCGGTGTCCTCGGTCACGCGGTAATGCATGATCGCACCATTGGGGCCGGTCCCGGCAATGGTCTCAAAGCTGATCTCTTGCAAGGCCGGATCACGGCGGCGCGCGGTCTCCAGCTGGGTCACCACTTGCGTCTCCGTCACGCTGCCCGCAGGCTGCGCGTCCAGCCAGGCCAGCACCTCGACCAAGGCCGCCCCGTCGCGCAAATGTGCCGCGACAGAGCCTTCGATCTCCGCCGCGTTCTTGCAGGCTTTGGGCAGGGCGCAGGGGTCGTCGCCCCAGACGATCCTGTCGCCCAAAGCGTCCCAAACAGCCACAGGCACGGTGGCCTTCTCGACCAGCACGGGGCCCGACAGGTCGCCAAGAGCTCCCAAAAACGCCTCAGGCGCATGAAGGGTCACATGCGCGCCCAAATGCGCCTCTAGCCCCTCCAGCTTGGATGGGGCGACGAACGCGTCCACGNGACCCGCGCTGTGCAGCACGGCAAAGCCATGCACGACCGGATTGCGCGCAATATCGGACCCGCGGATGTTCAGCAGCCAACACAGGCTGTCGGGCAGGGTGATCACCGCCGCCCCNCGGCCCTTGTCGCGCAGCCCTTCGGCCAGCCGNGCGATNTTATCGCCATGGGCCTCGCCCGCATAGNCNATCGGGTGGACCTTGGCGGGGTTCATGGGCGGGGCGGGCTGGTCCTCCCAGATGCGGTCGACCAGATTATCGGTGCGGCGCAGCGTGATGCCGCTGCCGTCCAAGGCGTCCTCAAGCTGCGCGATCTGCCCGGCGGCATGCAGCCAGGGATCAAAGCCGATAACGCCACCCTGAGGCAGCTGTGCGCGCAGCCATTCGGCCAGCGAGACTTCGGGCCAGGCCACAGGCGTATAGACATCTGCCACCTGCGCCTTGACCTGCGTGCGGTAGCGCCCGTCGATAAACACGCCCGCCACATCGCGCAAAGCGGCACAGAANCCGGCCGATCCGGTGAACCCCGTGAGCCATTTCAAGCGGTCGTCACGGGGGGCAACATATTCNCCCTGATGCGCGTCGGCGCGGGGCACCAGAAACCCGTCAAGCGCCTCTGCCTGCAGCTCTTTNCGCAGCGCCGCCAGCCGTGGCGGCCCTTGTTCCGGCCGCGAGGTTACCTCGAACGATTGAAACATATCCCCACCCCATTCTTCATTTTGCTCTTAAAACTCCCCGCGGAGCGTCCCTGACCCTCAGCTTGCGCGGCGCATGCCCATGACACGGGCCCGCGCGCGGGGATCGGTATCAAACAGCGCCGCCAGCTGTTCGGTCATCGCACCGGCCAGCTGGTCGACATCGGTGATCGTGACGGCGCGGTCATAATAGCGNGTGACGTCGTGGCCGATGCCGATGGCCAGCAGTTCCACCGCCTTGCGTTTCTCGACCATGGCGATCACGTCGCGCAGGTGTTTNTCCAGATAATTCGCNGGGTTCACCGANAGGGTGCTGTCNTCCACAGGCGCNCCGTCGCTGATCACCATCAGGATCTTGCGCGCCTCGTGGCGGGCGATCATCCGGCGGTGCGCCCATTCCAGCGCCTCCCCGTCGATGTTCTCTTTCAGCAAGCCTTCCTTCATCATCANCCCCAGATTGGGCCGCGTNCGCCGCCAGGGGGCGTCGGCGGATTTATAGATGATGTGGCGCAGGTCATTCAGACGGCCCGGCTGGACCGGACGGCCGTCGTTCAACCAGGCCTCGCGGGCTTGGCCGCCTTTCCAGGCGCGGGTGGTAAAGCCCAGGATCTCGACCTTGACGTTGCAACGNTCCAGCGTGCGGGCCAGAACATCGGCGCAGATCGCGGCGATGGAAATCGGCCGCCCGCGCATCGAGCCGGAGTTATCCAGCAGCAAGGTCACACAGGTGTCGCGGAATTCGGTGTCCTGTTCGACCTTGAACGACAGCGGGGTTGTGGGATTGGCCACGACACGGGCCAGACGACCGGCATCCAGTGTACCTTCCTCAAGGTCGAATTCCCACGACCGGTTCTGCTGCGCCTGCAAGCGACGTTGCAGCTTGTTCGCCAGACGGCTGACCGCGCCTTTCAGCGGTTCAAGCTGCTGATCCAGATAGGCGCGCAGGCGTTCAAGNTCNGCCGGTTCGGCAAGGTCTTCGGCCCCGATCACCTCGTCATGATCTGTNTGGTACACCAGATAATTCGGGTCCGCGTCCGAGGCTTGNGGCGGNGCGGGCGGCTCCATCGGGGCGTCGCCATCGGGCATCTCGGCCTCTTCGCCAAGCTCCTGATCGGCGGTGTCATCCATCGACACCTGNGCCTGNGATTCATCCTGCTGCTGCTCTTGCGACTGCTCGGGCGAGGCTTCTGCCTCGTCGTCGTCCTGNTCGTCCTGACCNGTGCTATCGGGCTCTTGCTCTTCTTCGGTGCCTTCTTCCTCGGCGCTGTCTTGGTCGTCGTCGCCTTGGTCGGGGTCATCGCCCAGCTGATCGCCATAGCCAAGNTCAACGATCATCTTGCGCGCAAAGCGNGCAAAGGCGGCCTGATCATCCAGCGTGTCGTTCAACGTCTCGAGCGTGCCACCGGCCTGATCCTCGATATAGCCGCGCCACAGCTCCATCGCGTTGGCGGCNCCGGCGGGCATGTCACGCCCCGTCGCCAGATGGCGCACCAGATAGCCTGCCGCCGTCGCCAAAGGCACGTCCGAGGGTTGCTTGGCCTGATCATAGCCCTTGCGCAGGGAGTCGTATTTGATCTTGGCGTCGATATTGCCCGCGGTGCCGGGCATGTCGCGGGCACCTACGGCTTCGCAGCGGGCGGTTTCCATCGCTTCATAAAGATCGCGGGCCATGTCACCAGCGGGCATGTATTTCGAGTGGGTCTGGCCGTTGTGATAGCGCCGGTTCAGCGCCAGCGCGTCGGCGGTGCCGCGGGCCAGCAGGACTTCCTCGCGGGTCATGCGACGGCTGACCTGAGGCAGGCGCATGGAATCCCCGCTCAGCCCCGACGGATCAACGGAATAGCTGACCGTGAGATCAGGATCGTTCGACATGACCTTGGTCGCTTCGGCCAAAGCCTTTTTGAACGCGTCGGCGGGGTTATCTGATTGTTTGCTCATGTCATTCTCCCATCCGAGTGCGGCCGACCTGCGGCTTTGGTCACCGCGGCCACACGAAACGGGGCGCTGCGGTCAGACTGTCGTCCACCGATCAAGCTGCCGGTGGACGTCTTGTTCTTCATCCCTGCCAACGCGTGCACGGGGTGGATCGTAGCTTAGCCAAGGCTCAGGCTGGCGGCGGATTCCGGTAGCTCTTCGTCGAACAGACGCTGATAGAATTCGGCCACGGTCTGGCGTTCAAGTTCATCACATTTGTTGAGGAACGACAGGCGGAAGGCATAGCCCACGTCGCGGAAAATCTCGGCGTTCTGGGCCCAGGCAATCACGGTCCGCGGCGACATGACGGTCGAGAGTTCACCATTCATGAAGGCGGTGCGCGTCAGGTCGGCGACGGTAACCATCTGTTTGATCGTCTTGCGGCCTTTTTCGGTGTTGTAATGCGGGTTCTTCGACAGAACGATCTGGGTTTCGGCGTCGATGCTCAGATAGTTCAACGTCGCCACCAGCGACCAACGGTCCATCTGGCCTTGGTTGATCTGCTGCGTGCCGTGGTAAAGACCCGTGGTGTCGCCCAGACCCACCGTGTTCGCGGTCGCGAAGATGCGGAAATAGGGGTGGGGTTCGATTACCTGGTTCTGGTCCAGCAGCGTCAGCTTGCCGTCGACTTCCAGCACACGCTGGATCACGAACATCACATCGGCGCGGCCCGCGTCATATTCATCAAACACGATCGCTGTGGGGTTGCGCAGGGCCCAGGGCAGGATGCCTTCCTGAAAATCCGTGACCTGCTTGCCGTCTTTCAGCTTGATCGCGTCTTTCCCGATCAGGTCGATCCGGCTGATGTGGCTATCAAGATTGACGCGGACACAGGGCCAGTTCAGCAGGCTTGCCACCTGTTCGATGTGAGTGGACTTGCCCGTCCCGTGGTAGCCCTGAACCATCACGCGGCGGTTATGGTTGAACCCCGCAAGGATCGCCATCGTGGTGTCGGGATCGAATTTATAGGTGCTGTCCAGATCGGGAACGCGGCTTGTACGTTCTTCAAAGCCATGCACCACCATGTCGGTGTCGATGCCAAAGACTTCGCGAACGGAGATCTCTTTGGTGGGTTTGGTTGTGAGGTCCAATGAGGTCTCGGCCATATTCTGTACGTCCTTCATGCTTCTGTCTTGCGCACCGCTTGCGGATCAAGGGTGGCGTCCACGGCAACATATCTTTCCTGAGCGCGAGGGAAAGGGGCAATTCGCACCTGCGGCAAAACCGCGAATCCCCGGGACACATGCAAAAAGGGCGGCGCATTTCTCTGCGCCGCCCCATCCCTATGGCTTTTCTGCCCCATCACAGGCGGTTGCCGATGCCCTCGGCCCGCCGGAATGCCGCGGCGTCAGTCCTTGAAGTTGCGGCTGCCCTTCAGCTGGTCCCAAGCCCATACGACGAGCTGCAACTGCTCTTCTTGGCTGCGGTCCCCGCCGTTCATATCGGGGTGGAGCACCTTGATGAGCGCCTTATAGGCCTTGCGCACTTCGGGTTTGGTCCAGGTGTCCTTGGCTTCCAGAATTTCGAGCGCGCGGCGTTCTGTGGGGGGTAGGCGGCGACCGGCGGCAGGCCCTTTGCCGGGGTTCTGCGTCGCGTTCTTGCCCAGAACCTGATGCGGGTCCTCGATGCCCAAACGCGCCCAGGCCCGTGCTTCAGGGTCGCCTAGAGGCTTGGTCGTGCGCTCCCAGACTTTGTCCTTGGACTGCTGGGCGTTCAATTCGGCTTCTGTGGTGCCGTCAAAGAAGTTCCACTTGAGGTTATATTCGCGCACGTGTTTCTGGCAAAACCAGAAATAATCATCCAGCACGTCCGGTGCTTTGGGCGCGCGGTACTTGCCCGGTTCTTCGCAGCCTTCGTGCGAACAGACGCGTTGCGATGTCTCGGACGCACCGGACATCCCGCGACGGCCACGGGGATTTTTCTTTTTCGAAGACGACACGGACATGTCGAATCCAAAGGGATCACTTTTGGGCATGATATGGACCTTTCCGACTCAGGCCGGTCAGTTTAGACCTTGGGCTGTGAGATTGAAGGGGGGCTGAGCTAAAAAATGTCAGTGACACAAGAAATTGCCGACCGGCTGGAAGAGGCGTTCGCCCCGTCGGAATTAAGCGTCGTTGACGATAGTGAAAGCCATCGCGGCCACGGGGGCTATCGCGAGGGCGGCGAAAGTCATTTTAATGTGAAAATCCGGTCGGCCCATTTCAAGGGGCTGAACCGTGTCGCGCGGCATCGTGCCGTGCATGGCGCGCTTGGGCCCGATCTGATTGGCCGTATTCACGCGCTTGCGCTGGATCTCGACGTTTAAGCGCTGCGTCACGGTTTGCGGCTAGTCTGCCGTCTTATCCGTCTTTGCCGTTTCCGTTTTCGGGGCCGTGGTGTCTGCCTCGGTCTTCGGGGCGGGTTCTGCGGCTGTGGCGGGCGTTTTCACGGTGGTTGATTTGCGGCGCGACGCCAGCGCGTTCAGCAGGGATGGGGCCACCACGGCGGTCTTGCCGTCGTCTTTCGTTTCGCCATGCTCATCCTCGAAATAGGGCGCGTCGCCTGCGTCCTCTGCTTGGGCGGTTTCAGCTTCGGGCTCGGGCGTGTCGTGCGTGTCGGGCTGCGGCGGGGGAAGCAGCTCTGTAGTGACGGCTTCGTCCTCGGGCTCGGCCTCGCGGAGGCGGCGAAACACCAGCACATTGCGCCACTCTGTCGTGCTGCCGGTCAGACCCGCGCGTTCGATCGACGGCAGGGTCTCGGCGCGTTGATATTCCCATCCATACCCTGAAAGACCGTTCATAAGCTCTTGCAGCGCATGGGAAAAGCGCGCTTCTGCCCCTTTGACGTTCTTGGCTTTCAACCCTTTGGTCGGGGCGGGCACAACTTTGTATTCATAGCGTGGCATGGCGGCTGGCTTTCAAATCAATACGGGGGTGGGCAACGGGATACACTCAGCGTTTCAGACCAATCTTGCGGCCCGCCTGTTCNGGATANGGCAAGCTGGCATGGGCTGTTTTCATCGCCTCAAGCCGCGCCATGANGTCGGCGGGCATGGGGGCCACGCGGGGGCCGGACTGGTCAATGTGCAGCGTCAGCGCCTCGCCCGTGGCGGCAAGCCATCCGTCCGCGTGCCAAAGCTGCGTGAAGGAATGGAAACGTTTTTCATCAAAGTCGAGCAGCTGGAAGGTGCAATAGGTCGACGCCCCTTCGTGCAGCTCGCGCAGATAGCAGATGTGGAATTCGGCAACATAGGTGGTGTGGCCGGTCTTCTGATACTCTGGTCCGAACCCGATCTGGTGGTAGGCATCATCGACGGCGTTATCCATCAGCACCGAATAATAGGCCATGTTCAGGTGACCGTTAAAGTCGATCCATTCGGGCTGAACGATGCGCGGCGATGACCGGAAGGGCGTGTCCATAAATGACCTTTCACAGGATGTCGGAGGGGGAGCATGGCAAGAAAAGGGCCGGGGTTTTGGTAAACCCCGGCCCGATGTCTTAGCCGTTCAGTTTTTGCGCGACGATCTGGTTGACCGCTTTGGGGTTCGCCTTGCCGCCCGTGGCCTTCATCGTCTGACCGACGAACCAACCGGCGAGCTTTGGNTTCTCGCGCGCTTTGGCGACCTGATCGGGGTTCGCGGCGATGATCTCGTCCACGGCGGCCTCGATCGCGCTGGTGTCTGTGACCTGCTTCATCCCGCGNTCTTCAACGATCACCGCAGGATCACCGCCTTCGGTATAGACGATTTCAAACAGATCCTTGGCNATCTTGCCCGAAATCGCNTCNGAGGCGATCAGATCAATCACACCACCAAGCTGAGCAGGGCTGACGGGGCTGTCGGTGATGGCTTTTTCGTCTTTCTTGAGACGGCCAAACAGTTCGTTAATCACCCAGTTCGCTGCCATCTTGCCGTCGCGACCCTGTGCGGTCGCCTCGAAATAGCCTGCGCTGTCCAGATCCGAGGTCAGCACCGAGGCGTCATAGTCGCTGAGGCCGAAGTCGTTGATGAAACGCGCTTTCTTGGCGTCAGGCAATTCGGGCAGGTTGGCACCGATGTCGTCCACCCAAGCCTGTTCGATCACCAAAGGCAACAGATCGGGGTCGGGGAAATAGCGATAGTCATGCGCCTCTTCCTTNGAGCGCATGGAGCGGGTTTCCTGCTTGTCCGGATCGAACAGGCGGGTTTCCTGCACCACTTCGCCACCGGCCTCGACGATGGCAATCTGGCGTTTCGCCTCGACCTCGATCGCTTGCTGGATGAACCGCATGGAGTTCATGTTCTTGATCTCGCAGCGCGTGCCCAGATGGCTGAAATCCTGCGTTTCCTGATATTTTTCNTANTGNCCGGGCAGNCAGATCGACACGTTCACATCCGCGCGCATGGCACCGGATTGCATGTCNCCGTTGCANGTCCCCAGATAGCGCAGGATCTGGCGCAGTTTCGTCAGATAGGCGGCTGCCTCTTCGGGGCCGCGAATGTCGGGGCGGCTCACGATCTCCATCAGNGCAACACCGGTGCGGTTCAGGTCGACGAAGGACATGTTCGGGTCCATGTCGTGGATCGATTTGCCCGCGTCCTGTTCAAGGTGGATGCGTTCAACNCGCACCAGCCGCGCCGTGCCGTCGCCCAGTTCCACCAGCACTTCACCTTCGCCCACAATGGGGTGGTAAAGCTGCGAGATCTGNTAGCCCTGTGGCAGGTCGGGGTAGAAATAGTTCTTGCGGTCAAAGGCGCTGTGCAGGTTGATCTCGGCCTTCAGGCCNAGACCCGTGCGCACGGCCTGTTCGACNCAGTATTCGTTGATGGTGGGCAGCATGCCGGGCATGGCCGCGTCAACGAAAGCGACGTTATTGTTCGGCTCGGCCCCGAATTTGGTCGAGGCGGCGGAAAAGAGCTTNGCGTTCGACAGAACCTGCGCGTGNACCTCCATCCCGATGACCAGTTCCCAGTCATGTTTGGCACCCGCAATGGTGCGCACTTTGGGGGTGTCATAGGTCAGGTCAAGCATGGGGGCACCTTTGGCGTCAGAAACAGAACGCCTTGGTCATAAGACAGGGGGCGGGGTGCTGCAAGAGGCAGGCCGCGCCAATGCGCGCACGGACCGGCCAAGAGGTGCTGTCCAAAGGCGATCTTAGGCAGGCGTGGCCTGTGGCCCCTTGCTGGTGAACACGATCCGCTGCCCCGAGGCGAGCTCGGACCGGAACAGGCTGGTCATCACCTGCATTGCATCCTCGCGGCCGGACGCNGCGAANTTATGCGGCGACCGGATGCGCAGGTTGTTGTCAAAGCCNTGGGCGGCATGGGCCCAGATCATCGGGTGCAATTCTGTCAGATGNGCACGGATGATCCATTCGGTGCAGGCACCGATNCGGGCGCGAATGCTGTCGGCGCGTTCGTTTCCGCCGCCGCCAAAGCTGGTCATATTGGCGCAATAGGCCGCCAGCAGGTTCGCGAAATAGGCGGTGGAGTGATGGGCAAGGATGTCGCGCAANCCGTCGATGAAATAGTCAACGTCCAGATTGGCNCAGGCCGTATCATCAGAGCAGATCGCGTCAAACATCACCCAGGTATAGCCACCGGCCCCCCAGACATTCTGCACCCGCGCGGCGGTGCGTCGGGCTTCAAGCTCAAGCTCTGAATAGCCGCCGTGATGGCGCGGCAGCANGTGGTTGCCCAAGGCGCGCATGGGGCGCGGGTTCAGCGGGTTGAGCATANTCAGCTTTTCGTAGCTTTCGCGCAGCCCGCCTTGGTGGTTGAACGGCCCGCTCGCATGGGCGCAGCAGGTGGCCGCGACAAGCGCGCTGGTGGGATGCTGGGNAATGAAGGGGGCGATGATCTCTCCGGCGCGCTCNAANTGGGCGATGCAGGCGTCGCGGTTGCGTTGCGNCNGCACGTTGCTTTCGCCTTTGCCGCGCCACGCCCAGCCGATGTCGATATGCGCCTGTGCCACGACGCAGGCGACGACGTAATCGTCTTGGTGCTCGTCCAGCACATGTTCGAAATCCTCGATCCCGCTCAGCAAGGCTTTGGCAAAGCCGCTGTCCACGTCCTCGATCGCGTGCTCTGTCGCCATGACCACATCGGCACGGGCACCATAGGCGATCAGCTCGGCCACAGGCATGGACCCGGGGGTGAGCCTGCTATCAGCGTCTGCCGCGCGGATCACCTTTGACAGCGCCGCCCAGTTCTCCTGCCGCACCAAGCCTTGGCCCAGCTGGTGGTTTTCATCGCAAAGACGGTCCTCGGCCGTGGGATCAGGGCAGTCGATGCTGAGCATTTCATGGGGCGAAGGTGGCACAGCATCCGGGCGCGGCACGGCGGTTTGCGCGGTTTTCTGAGGGTGCGGGCGGGGCTCTTGCTTGCGCGGCGTTTGGCCAAGATCGTCAGAATCCAACAGCAGCGTCGGAACGCTTTTGCGTTTGAATAAATTCTTGAGGTGCCGCATCGTTTGTCCAGTCCTATATGAACCCGTCTTCTGCCACTGAAAATGGCGGGATAATTAGGCACCAAGATGGCATCGCGATGGTTAGTCTGGGATTTGCCAAGCGTCTGAACGCGGCTTTAAGGCTGAATAATGCCTGATTGTTCAAAGACCGGCGACGATGGCGCGGAACACGCTATGTTGTGCGCGAATACGACTGGGGGAGTAGGAATGTCAGCAAAGATAAGAGCACGCCGCAGCGACATGCGGCGCGGTGGTCTGGGGCGGGTGATTCTCGCGCCGGTGGTGGTCGCGCTACTGTCCGGTGGCGTGGCGCTGCCGCTGGTCGCCGAGACGGTGAATGTCCTGCGCCCTGTGGCCCGCAGCGCGGTCCCTGATCCTGACACCACGCCGCCGACCGCCGCCGCGCCGATCGAACCCGCGCCCGCAGTGCCCGGAGAGGGTGGCACAGCGGGCCCCGACCTTGCGACCGCCGCGCCGATCAATCTTTACGAGGTCTCGCCGCCTGCGCGCAACGGCGTGATCCCGCGCACAAGGTGGCAGCACCGGCGCGGGCATGCGGTCTGGACGCGCACGGCGCTGTCCGCGCTCAAGTCCCACGGCAAGCCTCTGGTTGATATGGTGCCCGCCGACATCAACGACTGGTGCCCGGCCTATCCCACGGCATCGGACGCGGACCGCAGGGCGTTCTGGGTCGGGTTCATGTCGGCGCTGGCGAAACATGAGAGTACTTATAAGGCGCGCGCGGTCGGGGGGGGCGGTCTGTGGTACGGGCTGCTGCAGATCCTGCCTGCCACCGCGCGCGGCTATGGCTGCAACGTCGGCACGGGCGCGGGGTTGCAGAACGGGGCCGCGAACCTGAGCTGTGCGGTGCGGATCATGGCGGTCACCGTGCCCCGTGACGGGGTGATCTATGGCCGCGGCGGGCGTGGTGTCGCGGCGGACTGGGGCCCGTTGCGCAGCCCTGCGAAACGTCGGGACATGTCGCGCTGGCTGAAGCAGCAAGCCTATTGCAAACCACTGGATGCGACGCGCCCCAAGCCGCGCCCCTGAACGCGATCCTGAACGCGCCGCCCGTGGCCGGCCTAGCCGCGCAGGCTAAAGTGGTGCCGCTGCGTGGGGACGCCAGCGGCGTGAAGCGCGTGCTCGAACGGGCGGTGCGGGGGCATGGTATCGGGGGGGATACGTAACCGCTGCCCCGAGCGCAGCACCACCGTCGCGCGTACAGAAAGGTCCAGCCGCGTATCAAGGCGGATGTGGTCGATGGTGTCGAGCGGGATCGTGACCTTATCCTTGCCCCGCTGCCAGACCAGCGCCTGCGGGGAGAGGCTCAGGCTGGCGATGGGGTTCGTCGCAAGATCCCATAGCGCGGGCAGGGTGAAGAGGGCGACGATCGCCAGTATCACAGGGGACGCCTCAATCACGACATAGGCCGTGACCAGCGCCAGCCAGACAGCCGCGACCACCAAAGCCGTCCAAAGGCTGCGCCCCGCCCGCCGATGGTGGAAGGTGCCCCGCGACGGGACACCTTCGGCGGCATCATGCACCGCGGATACGTGTAAGCATTTCGGTCGTGTCACGCGACAGGCCGGGTTGCGACAGGATGCGGTCCAGCTCTGCCTTGATCATGTCCTGACGGTCAGCGTCATAGCGTTTCCATGTCTGGAAGGCCGAACACATCCGCGCAGTGGTCTGCGGGTTCACCGGATCAAGCTGGATCAGCCAATCGGCAAGCAGACGATAGCCCGCCCCCGAAGAATGGTGGAAGCCTGCGTGATGCGCAGCAAAGGCCCCCAGCACAGCGCGGAAGCGGTTGGGGTTCTTCCAGTTGAAGTCAGGGTGTTTGGTCAGCGTCTCGACCACCTCGTGGGCGTCCTCGGGGTCGGCTTCCATCACCTGCAGGCCGAACCATTTGTCCATGACCAGACGGTCCGCTTTCCACTGTGCCTCGAAGGCCTCGACAGCCTTGTTGCCGCGACCGGCGCGGACCAGATTGGCCAGCGCGGAAAGCTGCTGGGTCATATTGTCGGCCGCGTCATATTGCTCTTGCGCGAGCACGCCGTCGTCATTGCGCGTCAGCAGTGACAGGGCGGCATTGGACAGGGCGCGCTTGCCCGCCTGCTTGGCGTTTGGCTCAAACGGGGCGTCGACGGTGTGACGGCGATAAAGCGTCGGCAACAGATCGGCAAAGGCGTCGGCCATCGCGGCGCGGGTCGCCTCGGTCGCGGCATAGATGATGTCGGGGTCNGGGGTGTCGCCNGCCTCTGANANCGCNCGCGCCAGATCGGATTGCGANGGCANCCCCAGCATCAGCGCGCGATACGCCGGATCAAGGGTTTCATCCCCGATCACCGCGCGGATACCGGCCAGCCAATCCTTGTTCGGGGCCTTGCCCTCGCGGATCATCCCAAGCAGCGAGCCATAGGCCAGCATGCGCCCCTGTTCCCAACGGTTGAACGGATCGCTGTCATGGGCCAGCAGATGCGCGCGNTCTGCGTCCGACAGGTCTTGGGTCAGCACCACCGGCGCGGAAAAGCCGCGCAGCACGGATGCCACAGGGCGCGTTCCCAGATCGTCAAAGACAAAGCTTTGTTCGGCCTGCGTCATTTCCAGCACCGTGGTCTCGTGCACCTCGTCCCCGTCCTGACCGATCAGCCCGACAGCGATCGGCAGCACATAGGGCTGCGGGTCGGCGGTGGCCGCGCTGGCGGGGGTGTGCTGCTTGAAATGCAACGTCAATGTGCCGTGGTCCCAGCTTTCGGTGACCGACAGCTGCGGCGTGCCCGCTTGGGAATACCAGCGCTTGAACTGCCCCAGATCGCGGCCTGTTGTATCCTCGAACACCTGTAGCCAGTCTTCGATGGTACAAGCCTGCCCGTCGTGGCGATCGAAATAGAGGTCAAGCGCTTTTGAATACGCCTCGTCCCCGACCAGCAGCTTGAGCATGCCAATCACCTCGGCCCCTTTTTCATAGACCGTGGCNGTGTAGAAGTTGTTGATTTCCTGAAAGCTCTCGGGGCGCACGGGGTGGGCCAGCGGGCCTTGATCCTCGGGGAACTGGCGGGCGCGCAGGTCGATCACATCACCGATCCGCTTCACCGCGGCAGAGCGCATGTCAGAGGTGAACTGGCTGTCGCGATAGACCGTCAGCCCTTCCTTCAGGCACAGCTGAAACCAGTCACGGCAGGTGATGCGGTTGCCGGTCCAGTTGTGGAAATACTCATGCGCGATNATCGCCTCGATCCGTTCAAAGTTCATATCGGTCGAGGTTTCGGGCGACGCGAGAACGGCGGAGGAGTTGAAGATGTTCAACCCCTTATTCTCCATCGCGCCCATGTTGAAGTCATCCACGGCAACGATGTTGAACAGATCAAGNTCGTATTCTCGGCCATAAACGTCCTCGTCCCATTTCATACTGTCTTTCAGCGCCTGCATNCCNAANGCGCATTTGCCTTCGTCACCGGGGCGCACATAGAGGTTCAGGTCAACCTTGCGGCCNGATTTCGTNGTGAAGCTGCCGGGGTGTGCGACCAGATCGCCCGCGACCAGAGCAAACAGGTAGGCAGGCTTGGGCCAGGGATCATGCCATTCGGCGGTATCCTTGCCGCTGCTGACGGGGTTGCCGTTGGACAGCAATACCGGATGTGGTCCGTTGATGGTCACGGTAAACACCGCCATCACATCGGGGCGGTCGGGGTAATAGGTGATCTTGCGAAAGCCTTCCGCCTCGCANTGGGTGCAATACATGCCGTTCGACATATAAAGCCCCTCAAGCGCGGTGTTGCCCATCGGGTCGATCTCTACCTCCGCTTCCCAGACGAAGGGCGCGTTTGGCACATCGCACGTCAGCCCCTGGGGCGTCACCTCGGGCGAGACGGGCGTGCCATCAATCNNGGCCGAGACNAGCGATAGGTTCTCCCCGTGCAGAAAGAACGTNTNGTCGCTTGCATCGGGGTTNGGGCGAAAGGAGATACGGCTTTTGACGCGGGTNTTGCGNGGGTCCAGATCGAANTGCAGCGCGACATCGTCGATGATAAAGCCATAAGGCGTGTAGTCGGCCAGATATATCGTCTGGGGGGCAGCGTCGCGCATGTTTTTTCCTTCTGTTTGGAACCAGATGTCCAGCGCTCAAGTTAGTCTTGCAACACGGCACCTGCAAGGTCGCCACCCGAGAAGATCAACTTTCACCGAACCCATCGGAGGGCATCATGTCTGCACCCGACACAAATATCGACAAGCAAGAGAAACAGCACAAACCCGCGCTGCTTGGCGTCAAAGGCGCGATGATNTTCGGCATCGTGATNNNNGCCATTCTTGGCTTCATCCTGATCGACAACGGTCGCGAAGACCGTCAGCCCGCTGCCGAAGAAGGNACGCAGGCCATCACCACTGACAGCACCGTCCCCGCGGTGACCGAGGAAGACACAAGCGGCGCAACACAGGCNGACGANACCANCGCAGCGCCTGTTGATCCCGTCGCACCGGGGACAAACGAAAGCAACTGAGTTTTATAAGCGCTTTTAACGATTGAAGATTTAATGATTTGGACGGCAGGCTTTGGTAACAAGGCCTGCCGTTTTTTATGATGATAGGGATTATCCGGGGGGTAAGGCGCAATGGCGAAAATGCGCAAGAAATCAGATCTGCCGACCAAGATATGCCAAAGCTGCGGGTTGCCCTTTAGCTGGCGGCGCAAATGGGCGCGCGATTGGGAGGTGGTGAAATACTGCTCTGACCGATGCCGCAGGGCACGGGGGGCNGNNNGCGCTCGGTAGGGGNTGCATTGGTAAGATGTTTTTACCAATACATGTTGCTCCACGGGGGGATACCTTCTAAGTCTTGTCGCAAAGCAAATTCCACGCGAGCGACAGGAGCTATGAGATGACACAGCGTACCGACAAGAACGGCCTTCAGGTTGCCGCTGAACTGGTTGATTTTATCGAGGGTGCAGCACTGCCCGGCACCGGCATCGATGCGGGAACGTTCTGGGCGGGGCTCAGCGATCTGGTGCGTGACCTTGGCCCCAAGAACCGCGCGCTGTTGCAGACCCGCAAAGACATGCAGGCCAAGATCGACAGCTGGCACAAGGAACGCGCCGGCCAGCCTCATGATGCGGACGCCTACACAAGCTTTCTGCGCGAGATTGGCTATCTGGTGCCCGAAGGCCCCGCGTTCGAGATTGACACGAAAGGCGTCGACCCTGAAATCGCACAGGTGCCTGGCCCGCAGCTGGTGGTGCCGATCACTAACGCCCGCTTTGCCCTGAACGCCGCCAATGCGCGGTGGGGCAGCCTGTATGATGCCTATTACGGCACCGACGCTTTGGGTGATCTGCCGCAGGGCAAGGGATACGATGCGGACCGTGGTGCACGGGTCGTGGCGCAGGCCAAGGCGTTTCTGGATGACGCGGTGCCGCTGGCGTCAGGCAGTCACGCGGACGTAACGGGCTATGCCGTGGTTGACGGCGCGCTGACACCTGCGTTGAAAGATCCGGCGCAGTTTGTCGGCTACCGTGGGGACGCAGCCGCGCCCGAAGCGATCTTGCTGCGCAACAACGGGCTGCACATCGAAATCCGGATCGACGCCGCGCATAACATCGGCAAGACCGATCCGGCAGGCGTGGCGGATGTGCTGCTGGAATCCGCGATGTCCACGATCATGGATTGTGAAGACAGCGTTGCCGCCGTGGACGCCGAGGACAAGGTCGTGGCCTATGGTAACTGGTTGGGGCTGATGAAAGGCGATCTGTCGGAAACCTTCGAGAAGGGCGGCCAGCAGGTCACGCGCGAGATGCACGGGGATCGCGACTATACCGCGCCAGACGGCAGCGCGCTGACGATCAAGGGGCGCTCGCTGATGCTGGTGCGCAATGTCGGCCACCTGATGACCAACCCTGCCATTCTGGACCGCGACGGGCGCGAGATTGGCGAAGGGCTGATGGATGCCATGGTCACCACGCTGATCGCGATGCACGATCTGCAAAAGACCGGGGGCATGCGCAACTCGGTCGCGGGATCGGTCTATGTGGTGAAGCCCAAGATGCACGGGCCCGAGGAAGTAGCCTTTGCCGATGAGATATTTACCCGCGTGGAAACCGTGCTGGGTCTGCCCGCCAATACGGTCAAGCTGGGCATCATGGATGAAGAGCGCCGCACCTCGGTCAACCTCGCGGAATGTATCCGCGCGGCCAAATCGCGCGTGGCCTTTATCAACACCGGCTTCCTTGATCGTACCGGCGACGAGATCCACACCTCTATGGAGGCAGGGCCGATGGTGCCCAAGGGCGAGATGAAAAACGCCCCTTGGATCAGCGCCTACGAGGATCGCAACGTTGATATCGGTCTGGCCTGCGGCCTGCAGGGACGTGCCCAGATCGGCAAGGGCATGTGGGCCATGCCGGATCTGATGGAGGCAATGCTGGAGGCCAAGATCGGTCACCCCAAGGCGGGTGCGAACTGCGCTTGGGTGCCATCGCCCACGGCCGCCACACTGCACGCGATGCACTACCACAAAATCGACGTGCTGGCGCGTCAGGACGAGATCAAACAGGGCGGGGCCCGTGGCACGCTGGCCGATTTGCTGACCATTCCTGTACTGGACAGGCGTAACCTGTCTGACGCGGATATCGCGCAGGAGGTCGAGAACAACGCCCAGGGCATCCTTGGCTATGTTGTGCGATGGGTTGATCAGGGTGTGGGCTGCTCGAAGGTGCCAGACATCCATGACGTCGGTCTGATGGAAGACCGCGCGACCTGCCGCATCTCGGCTCAGGCGCTGGCGAACTGGCTGCACCACGGGGTGATCTCGGAAGAGCAGGTCACGGCGGCTCTCAAGAAGATGGCCGCTGTCGTGGACCGGCAGAATGCGGGCGATCCGCTGTATCAGCCTATGGCACCGGGTTTTGACGGCATCGCCTTTCAAGCGGCCAGTGATCTGGTGCTGAAAGGGCGCGTGCAGCCTTCGGGCTATACCGAACCTGTCCTGCACGCCCGCCGGTTGGAGCTGAAAGCCGCGCAGGGCTGAGTTTGAAGTTTCGGAAAGGGCGAGGGGCCAGCCCCTCGCGCTCCCCGGAGTTTAGTTGGCAAAATGAAGTAACAATGAGGATAGCATGGCAGTCACATTAGAGCAGGCGCGCACGATGATCGCCGAGACGTTCAAGAAGGGGCATGAGCTGGGGCTGAAGCCCTTGTCGGCAGTGGTGCTTGATGCGGGCGGCCACGTGCAAGCCTTCGAGCGGGAAGACGGTGCCGCACCGGGGCGTTTCGGAATAGCCCACGGCAAGGCCTATGGCGCGGTGATGCTGGGGATGGCAGGGCGCGCGCAGATGGCGCGGGCCGAACAGCAGGCCTATTTCATGGCGGCAGTGAACGGTGTGTACGGCGGGGCGGTGGTGCCTGTGCCCGGCGGCTTGCTGCTGCGCGATGACGCCGGCGTGGTGATTGGCGCGCTGGGCGTGACGGGGGATACCTCGGACAATGATGTTAAAGCAGCGCTGGCAGGGATCGAAGCGGCAGGGCTGAAAGGCGAGGAATAACGCCCGCTTTGGGGTGTTGAGGTCGGATTGAGGACGCGGTAGGCTTTGAGCGAAATCAAACTCTGAGGCTGAATATGGCGCGTCCTGTTGTTGGTATTGTCGGAAACACCAGCCTGTTGAACGATCAATATCCGATCCACGCCGCCGGCACGATGAACACCATCGCCGTGGCGCAGGTGTCTGGCTGTTTGCCCTTGATCATCCCGAGCGACCCGTCGCTTGTGTCGGTGGAAGAGCTGTTGGAGACCTGCGACGGCTTTTTGCTGACGGGCGGGCGGCCCAATGTGCATCCCGAGGAATACGGCGAACCCGCGACCGAGGCGCATGGAACCTTTGACCGTGCGCGCGACGCTATCGCCCTGGGGCTGGTGCGCGCCTGCGTTGAACGCGGGCAGCCTTTCTTTGGTGTCTGCCGGGGGTTCCAAGAGGTGAATGTCGCCATGGGTGGCACGCTTTACCCCGAAATCCGCGAGCTACCCGGCCGTATGAACCACCGCATGCCCCCCGATGGCACGATGGAGCAGAAGTTCGAGCTGCGCCACGACGTGACCTTTACCCAAGGGGGCCTCTTCCACGAGGTCTTGGGGGCCCCGAAGGTGCGGACGAATACCTTGCACGGGCAGGGGATCAAGGCGGCTGGTCCGCGTGTGGTGATCGACGGTTTTGCCGAAGACGGCACGCCAGAGGCGATATATATCAAGGACGCGCCGGGGTTCACCCTTGCCGTGCAGTGGCACCCAGAATGGGACGCGGGCAATGATCCGGTGTCGCGTCCCCTGTTCGAACGCTTTGGTGCGGCGGCGCAGGCCTGGGCGGACAGCAAGCATCAGCGGATGTTGAAATCCGCCTGACAGGTTACCCCGACAGCGTGATGCGCGGCACATGCAAGGGGCCTGACCTTGCAAGATAGCGGGCGGTCAGCGTGTCGATCTTCTGCCAGAGGAAATCCGGCGGTGCGGCGGATCTTGGCTGCGGCGCGCGTGGTTTGCCCGCGTGCTGGGGGCATCGTTTGCGACAGCTTTGAAAAGCGACGGCGCTTGGGGGCGGGGCTATCGGGTATGTGATCTTGTGCATGGGGCGACCTTAGCCGCCCCAAAGTTAACAAATCATGACCGGTGGGGGATTACATCTCGCCGCCGGTGACCTGGATGCATTGGCCGTTGATGCTTTGCGACCCCGGACCGGTGAGCCATGCGGCCGCGGCTGTGACCTCGGACACCTCGATCAGCCGCTTGTGCGGGTTGGAGTTGACCATGATCGCGCGCGCTTTTTCTTCCGAGATACCAGCACGTTCCGAGATCGACGCCGTATTGCGCGACACGATGGGCGTGTCGACATAGCCGGGGCAGATCGCGTTGAACGTATAGGGTTGCCCCAGATAATCCGCCGCCAGCGATTTGACCAAACCGATCATCCCGTGTTTCGACGCCGAATAGGCCGCAGCCCCGGGCAGCCCCTTCAGGCCCGCCATCGAAGAGATCGCGATGACGCGGCCCCAGTCGGTATCGCGCATGGTTTTCAACGATTCGCGGATGGTCAGAAAAGCACCGTCGAGATTGGTCGACATCATATTGCGCCAGAAATCCATGTCGGTCTTATGCACGGCCTTACCCTCGGCGATGCCGGCGTTGGGGATGCAGATCTGGATCGGACCGTGGGCTTTGACGGCGGCGGCGATCTTGGCGACCACGTCTTCCTCGCTGCGCACATCCATTGCCATGCCGGTCATGTTATCGCCTGCGACCTCGTCCAGCACCTCTTGGCGTCGGCCTGTGATGGTCACATGTGCGCCCCGTGCGGCCAGATCCCGCGCGATGTCCAGCCCGATGCCGGTGCCGCCGCCCGTGATCAGCGCGTGTTTTCCCTGTAGGTCCATTCTGCTCTCCCTTATGAAATGGATCATCATGGGGGCATGCTGTCGGCAGCAGGGGGCAGGCGCAAGGGCGCACGGGTTTTCACGCAACGTCGTAAACCTAAAAATCGGGCTGTTAGCGCTATTGACGCTGCAAAACGCTGTTCTAATTATGTCCGTCTCTTGTACTATAGGAACCCAAGCGCTATCGCTCTGGGTAATATTATTGCGCCACACTGGGCGTAGAAGCACAAACGGGGGACTCTGGATTGAAGATCGGGACGCCAAAAGAAACATTTGAAGGGGAAAATCGCGTTGCGATGACTCCGGAATCAGCGTTGCAGCTGCAAAAGCTTGGTCATAGATGTATGATCGAAGCTGGCGCAGGCGAGGCGGCTGGTTTTTCCAACGATAAATATGTCGAAGCCGGGGTAGAGGTGATCGACACGGCGGCCGAGCTTTGGGAGACGGCGGATGTCGTGGCCAAGGTCCGCGTCCCCAACACGGAAGAAATGGCGATGCTGCGGTCCGACCAGACGCTGATCTCTTTCTTCAGCCCTGTGGCCGATGAGGCCAAGATGAAAGAGGCGGCCGAGAAAGGCACCACTGTCGTCGCGATGGAGATGATCCCCCGGATCAGCCGCGCGCAGAAAATGGACGCGCTGTCGTCCATGGCTAACATCGCGGGCTACCGTGCGGTGATCGAGGCAGGCAACAACTTTGGCCGCTTCTTTACCGGTCAGATCACGGCGGCGGGCAAGGTGCCTCCGGCGAAGGTTCTGGTTGTCGGTGCCGGTGTTGCCGGTCTGGCCGCAATCGGGACGTCCACATCCCTTGGCGCGATCACGCTGGCATTTGACGTGCGTCCCGAAGTGGCCGAACAGGTTGAATCGATGGGGGCCGAGTTTGTCTACCTCGATTTCGAGGAAGAGCAGCAGGACGGCTCTGCCTCCGGTGGCTATGCCTCTGTTTCCTCGCCTGAATTCCGCGAGGCACAGCTGGCCAAGTTCCGCGAGCTGGCCCCCGAGGTCGATATCGTCATCACCACCGCTCTGATCCCCAACCGCGAAGCGCCTGAGCTGTGGACCGAAGATATGGTCGCAGCGATGAAGCCCGGGTCGGTGATCGTCGATCTGGCGGCGGAAAAGGGCGGCAACTGCAAGCTGACCAAGATGGACGAGAAAATCGTGACCGAGAATGGCGTGACCATCATCGGCTATACTGATTTCCCAAGCCGGATGGCAACGCAGGCCTCGACGCTTTATGCGACCAACATCCGTCACCTGATGACCGATCTGACGCCGGAAAAAGACGGTGTGGTCAACCACAACATGGAAGACGACGTGATCCGTGGGGCGACCATCACCCATGACAAGGAAGTCACCTTCCCACCGCCGCCCCCCAAGGTCGCGGCAATTGCGGCGGCTCCGAAGAAGGACAAGCCGAAAGAGCTGACGCCGGAAGAGAAACGCGCCAACGAAGTGACCGCGTTCAAGGCACAAACCCGCAATCAGGTCGGCCTGCTGGCCATCGGTGGCGTGCTGCTGTTGGCGGTGGGTCTGGTCGCGCCGGCCAGCTTTATGCAGCACTTTATCGTATTCGTGCTGTCCGTGTTTATCGGCTTCCAGGTGATCTGGGGTGTGGCACACAGTCTGCACACACCGCTGATGGCTGTGACCAATGCGATTTCGTCGATCATCATTCTGGGGGCGGTCATGCAGATCGGGTCCGGGTCGTTCCTGGTGATTATTCTGGCCGCGCTGTCGGTCTTTATGTGCGGGATCAACATCTTTGGTGGCTTCCTCGTGACACGGCGCATGCTTGCCATGTTCCAAAAATCGTAAAGGGTTCAGGTAAATGGATTTTGGTTTTACAACAGCGGCTTACGTAGTCGCCGCCATCCTCTTCATCCTCAGCCTTGGCGGGCTGTCAGGTCAGGAAAGCGCCAAGCGCGCGGTATGGTACGGGATCGTGGGCATGGCTTTGGCCGTGGCTGCGACATTGATCGGGCCGGGGGCCGGCTTCTGGCTGCTGTCGCTGATCCTGATCGCGGGTGGCGGTGCCATCGGCTATCAACTGGCGACAAAAGTGCAGATGACGCAGATGCCCGAACTGGTTGCCGCGATGCACAGCCTCGTGGGTCTGGCGGCGGTTTTCGTCGGCTACAACGCGCATATCGAACTGGGCAACGTGCTGGCGATGGATGACACCGCCCGCAAGGCGACCGAAGGGTTCGCAGCGCTGCTGGCCAAGAAAGACAGCGTCGAGATCGCGATCCTGCGGGTTGAACTGTTCCTTGGTGTGTTCATCGGTGCCATCACCTTTACTGGGTCGGTCATCGCCTATGGTAAGCTGGCGGGGCGCGTGGATACGTCGGCGACAAAACTGCCCGGCGGTCACATCCTGAACGCGGCGGCTGCTGGCCTGTCGCTGCTCTGCCTGATCTGGTACTTCAACACCGGTGGTTTCCTGCCGCTGTTCATCATGACCCTGGCGGCGCTGTTCATCGGCTACCACCTGATCATGGGTATCGGCGGCGCGGATATGCCCGTGGTTGTGTCGATGCTGAACAGCTACTCTGGCTGGGCCGCGGCGGCGATTGGTTTCAGCCTTGGCAACGATCTTCTGATCGTCGTGGGGGCGCTGGTCGGCTCGTCCGGGGCGATCCTGTCCTACATCATGTGTAAGGCGATGAACCGGTCGTTCGTCAGCGTGATCCTCGGCGGTTTCGGCGGGACATCCGGTCCGCAGATGGAGGTCGAGGGCGAGCAGGTCGCAATCGACACCGACGGTGTGGCCACCCTGCTGAACGAGGCCGACAGCGTCATCATCATCCCCGGTTACGGCATGGCGGTCGCGCAGGCGCAGCAAGCGGTCAGCGAGCTGGTCAAGAAGCTGCGGGCCAAAGGCAAGAACGTGCGTTTCGCCATTCACCCCGTTGCGGGGCGTCTGCCGGGCCACATGAACGTGCTGCTGGCCGAGGCCAAAGTGCCCTATGACATCGTGATGGAGATGGACGAGATCAACGATGATTTCCCGTCAACCGACGTGGCGATCGTTATCGGGTCCAATGACATCGTGAACCCTGCCGCACAGGACGACCCCAACAGCCCCATCGCCGGTATGCCGGTTCTGGAATGCTGGAAGGCCAAGAACGTCATCGTGTCCAAACGCGGGCAGGGGACAGGCTATTCCGGCATCGAGAACCCGCTGTTCTTCAAGGACAACACGCGGATGCTTTACGGCGACGCCAAGGCGAGCCTCGACAAGCTGCTGCCGCTGATCGACTGATCACGCGACACGCGACAAACCAAGGGGCGGTGCAGCAATGCGCCGCCCCTTTTGCTTTTGGGGCGAAGGCAGTGGAACTCAAGCCGGTGGCACGTGTTGAATTGTCATATAGGAGGATTTGAATATGAAGTTTTCGCGCACCAGCCCCTCGACCGGCCCCGGTTCCCCTGAAGTGACCGGCTTTTACGATGACGATACCGGCAGCATCCAATATCTGGTGGCTGATCCGGCGACCTCAAAAGCGGCGGTGATCGACGTGGTTCTGGGCTTCAGCCCACAAAGTGCGGCGACTGACACGCAGCATGTCGATACCATCCTGCGCCACGCCGAAGCCGCGGGCTACGAGATCCAATGGATCCTCGACACCCACCCCCATGCGGACCATCTCATGGCCTCACACGTATTGAAACAGCGGTTGAACAAGCCCAATGCCATCGGGGCAAAGGTGAGAGAGATCGCAGAGCTCTGGCGTGACTATTACAACATGCCCGACGCCTTTGATCCCGCCGCCGATTTCGACCACCTGTTCGAGGATGGCGATACATTCACCATCGGCGAGCTGCCCGTGCGGGTGATGCTGTCGCCGGGGCACACGTTGGGGTCGATCACCTATGTTGTAGGCTCTGATGCGGCTTTTGTGCATGACAGCTTTATGCAGCCTGACGTGGGCACGGCGCGCGCCGATTTCCCGGGTGGCACCGCGGCTGAACTCTACCAGTCCCTGCAGGATATCCTTGCCCTGCCGGATGCCACGCGCCTGTTCATCGGCCATGACTATGGCACCGAGTATCGCAGCCAACCTACTTGGGAATCCACCGTGGCCGAACAACGCCGGCACAACGCCCATATCGGCGGTGGCGTGTCGCAGCAAAGCTTCGTCGACCAGCGCGAGGCGCGGGACAAAACCCTCGCGCTGCCCGACCGGATGCTGCATGTCTTGCAGATGAACCTTAGGGCAGGGCGCTTGCCGGAGGCGGAAGACAACGGTCACGCCTACCTCAAGATACCGGTCAATCGGTTCTGAAACGGGTCCGGTATTCCGCGGTATACGGTTAACCCTATGAAAGATATGTGAAATATCACTAGGCGAATGGCGGTGGTCACGATAGACTGCTTTGATTGACCCCTTGTAGAAAGCCCGCATCGTGCCCGCCCTCGACGATCACCCCCTGCGCTATACGCTCAATAGCGAGCTGCACGCCCGCCCGTTCCCCTCGCTCACCGCGCCCCATGTTGCGGCCTATCTGGCCGTGCGCCCATTGGGGGAGGCCGCGCGGCGGGACCGCTCTGTCGATCTGCAACAGCTCCGTGATCTCTTGGCCCATTATGGTGCGCCGCTNCCCGCCGNGGACGCGACCCATTATTTCGGNCCGATGGGGAAATATACGCTGAAGTGGGAGCAGCANACCGAGTTCGTGACCTATACNGTGTTTCTNGATCAGCTCGGCCAGCGCCCCTTTGATCCGGCAGAGTTTGATGTNTTCCCNCAGGATTGGCGCGCGGGCCTGAACGCGCAGCGGATCACCTCTATTCTGCTGCGGCTGGTGCCCCGCCCGCNACAGGACGCGCAGATCGCCGAGNCGTTGCAAGACTGGTTCGTCCCCGAAAGCCTCGCCGTGGCATCGGTGCTTGAAGATGCTGCCGTCATCGCCAGCGATTTCCGTATCGACCCCGCGGGCCACATGCGCATGGCAATCTTTGCCAGCGAAGGCACGGGCAGCCGCCGCTTGGGCCGCATCGTGCAACGTCTGTGCGAGATAGAGACCTATAAATCCATGTCGATGCTCGGCTTTGCCAAGGTGCGCGAATTCTCGGGTCAGTTGGACCGTATCGATGCAGAGCTGAACGATCTGATGGCGGGTATGGCAGGCACCTCTGCCATGGCCGAAGACACGCTGCACCGGCTGCTGGATATCTCTGTCGGGCTAGAGGCGCTTTCGGCCGATGCGTCTTACCGTCTGGGCGCGACAGAGGCGTATCAAGCCATCGTCGCACAGCGGATCGGAGCCTTGCGCGAAACACGGTTCATGGCGCGGCAAGGGTTTGATGAATTCATGATGCGCCGNTACGAGCCTGCGATGCGTACGGTCACATCCTCGGAAACACGGCTCAATAAAATGTCCGCCCGCGCCAGCCGCGCGGCCGAATTGTTGCGGACACGGGTNGATGTGGAACGATCCGCGCAAAATCAGGCNATACTGGCCAGCATGGACAAACGCTCTGACCTGCAACTGCGCTTGCAACACACGGTCGAAGGGCTGTCCGTGGTCGCGATCAGCTATTACGCGGTGTCGCTGGTGGGCTATATGCTNTACCCGCTGGCCGACCGTATCGGGGTCAGCAAGGGCACGCTCACGGCAGTGGCCGTCCCGGTGGTCGTGCTGCTGATCTGGGGGCTGCTGCGCCGCCTGCGCCACAAGATCAAATAGGGTCAGTTGCCCGCCGGTGTTGCGCGCAGGAAGGCATGCATCGCCAGCACGCCGACACCGATCATCACAATCGCAAGGATCGCGGCAAGNGACAGCGTNGGCACGCCGGACAATCCGGCCCCCAGCGTGCAGCCGCCCGCCAGTACACCGCCCACACCCATCANNGCNGCTCCGGTCAGATAGCGGCCNGTCTGGGCGGGTGTCTCGAAACTCTGCCAGCCAAAGCCGCCAAAGATCAGGCTCGACGCGCAGGCCCCCAGGGCCACGCCCCCCAAAAGCCCGACGCCAAAGCCCGCGGGGATCGAACTGCTGGCCACCACCCAGAACAGCGCATCGGCCGAAGGAGAGGTGAACGACAGGCTTTCCATCGCGATCGGGTCGAATTCGTCAAACAGGATAAACCCCGTCCCGACCCAGGCCAGCGGGACCAGCAGGCCAATCATCGCCGCCATCACCAGATGGGTCCAGCGGTTGCCCGATCGCAGCGCCACGGCAAGGGCCGCTACCACGATCAGCCCGCCCCACAGCATCACCCCCCCGGGCAGGGCGGCAAGGCTGACGTAATCGCCAAGCCCAAGNGTCACACTGCCAAGCGCCNCGCGCATCGGGGCCAGCACGCCTTTCAACGTGGCATGGGCCACNACNGCAAANACAACCACNACCAANGCCGCGCGCAAGTTGCCGGAGCCCGCCAGAATGGTCAGCCGAGAGATACAGCCCCGCGTCAACACCATCCCCGCGCCAAAAAGCAGCCCGCCNATGCCAATCGCCAGATAGGGCACATCCGGCACCATAAAGCGGTGGTCGGCAAAGCTGATCCAGCCCATGGCGACCGCGACCTGCGTCCCCAGCACGGCAAAGGCNAGCGCTGTCAGCCAGACCCCTTTTGCNGCGCGCCGGTCCTCGCCAATCAGTGAGCGGCGAAAACAGAATTTGGTGATCTGCCCGAGTATGCCAAAGATCACCCCAACCGCCAGCGCGAACCAGACAGCCGCCTGTTGCGGTGTGGTGGTCTCAAAACCGAATTGTTCAAACATCCCCGTGATCCCCTTGACGACAGCACGACAGTTCCCTGACGCGGAAANCGCCTAAGTTCAAGCCTTTTGCGCCCCCACGACAAAGGGAGGCCGCAGCCCCCCTTCACCCTTTCTCAAATACTCAANCCCGACNGAAGCCCCAAAAGGCGACGGTCCGATCCGGATCACCGTCCGCGCANCCGCGGGTCCAGCGCGTCACGTAGCCCGTCGCCNAGNTAGTTCACGCTCAGCACGGTCAGCGAGATCGCGACGCCGGGCAGGATCACCCGCTCGGGGAATTCCTGCATCCGTGACACGGCATCGGACAAGAGCTTGCCCCATGTCGGATAGTCCGACGGGAAGCCGACGCCCAGAAAGCTCAGCGCGCTTTCGGTGATGATCGCGGTCGCCAGTCCCAGCGTGGCCGAAACCATGATCGGAGAGATGACGTTGGGCAGCAGGTGCTTGCGGATGATCTTGCCCGACCGCGTCCCGATGGACCGCGCGGCGAGNATGAACTCGCGCTCTTTCAGCGCCAGAATGTCGCCGCGCACGATCCGCGCGGTCTGCATCCACGAGGTCAGCCCGATGATGCCGACGATCAGGATGAACATCCCGCCTTCGGGGCCAAACCGTGAGTTGAGCGGTTGGCGGAACAGGGTCACCGCCAGCAGCGTCAGCGGCAGGATCGGCAGCGACAGAACCAGATCGGTAAAGCGCATCAGCCAGAAATCGAGCCGNTTGAAATAGCCCGAGATGACGCCAATGGCCGAACCGATGACCAGCGCCAGCCCCATGGCCAGCCAGCCCACCGCCATAGACACGCGCCCGCCGGCGATCATCTGCGCCATGATATCACGGCCCAGCTGGTCGGTGCCAAAGGGATGTGCCCAACCGGCCTTGGCCTCGCTGTCGAACAGCAGTTGATACACGGGGCGCCAGTTCTTGTTGCGGATATCCAATGCCTTGGGGTCGACATCCCAAAGGTAGGGGCCGAACAACACCGCGAGGGTGATGAACAGCAGGAAGCCTCCGCCAAAGACAGCGCCCTTGTGCTTGCGGAACTGCTGCCAGACGTCGATCCACTGGCTGCGCGGCGGCTTTTGCGGCTCTTTATCGACCAGCGCGCCATAGAGTTCGATGTCGGCCTCGATCGGGCTTGCGGGGGTGGCTTGCTCAGTCATAGCGGATCCTTGGGTCAAGCAGGCCGTATAGAACATCGGCAATCAGGTTGAATAGAACGATGAGGATGGCGAAGATAAAGGTCAGCGTCATCACCATCGGCAGGTCGTTGGCAAAAAGCGCGGTCAGCAGCANCTGCCCGATACCATTCACNTTGAACACATTCTCGGTAATGATCGCGCCGCCAAAGATCGCGGGCATGCCAAGGGCAATCACNGTGACCACTGGGATCATCGAGTTGCGCAGCACATGNACCAGAACGACCGATTTCTCGCGCAGCCCNTTGGCGCGGGCGGTGCGCACATAGTCCTGGTTCAGGTTGTCCAGCATCGCGCCGCGCATATAGCGGCTGATCTGCGCGGTGGTTTGCAGCGCCAGCACCATCACGGGCATGATCATCTGCATGAACTGGAATTTGAANCTCTCCCAGTCGGTCACGACATGGGTCGTGTCATAGATCGACGGCAACCACCCCAGCGAGACCGAGAAAATCACGATCAGCAGCGGCCCGGTGAAGAAGGGCGGGATCGAAAAGCCGATCATGGTGACAAAGGTGCCCGCTTGATCGAACAGCGAATAGTGGCGGTAGGCCGAATAGATGCCAATCGGGATCGCGATCAGGATGCCCACGATATAGCTNAGCCCAACCACCCAAAGCGTCTGCGGCATCCGCTGGATCACGATATCCATGATCGGGCTGCGGGTCTGCCAGCTGATCGCACGCTGTACNGGACGCACAGCACCNGTGTCGGGGTCAATGAAGGTCGACAGGCTGGTGTCGGGCAGCCAGCCCAGCAGGAAGCTGTCGCGGGTGGNCCAGTCNATGAAGACCTGCGGTTCAACCCAGAAGAACTGGATCAGCCATTTATAGTATTGCACATAGATCGGCTGCCCGAGGCCAAGCGCCTCGCGCATTTTCTGTTTTACCTCTGGTGGGACTGTCAGCGGCACCTGGGCCATCGGATCGCCGGGGGCCAGTTGCAACAGCAGGAAGATTACCAGGCTGATAAACAAAAGCGTTGGTATCGACAAAAGTAGTCGACGAATGGTGAAGGTCAGCATGCACAGCGCCTTTGCAAGTCGGTCTAGGGGAGGGGAAGCATGTCAAAATCGAAGGGAGGCGCGATTTCGCACACATTCACACAGGCATCAAGTCATGAGGAGCACGCGCGCTGCGTGCTCCTCTGAGCTTGGGCGTGANTATTCTTTCACGCGGTACCAGTCGGCGGCATTCCACAGTTCGGANTCCCATNTGTTCAGGATCACGCCGCCCAGAGTGTTGGACGCAGCGGAAACCCGACCACGGTCGACCAGCGGAACGATGGTCATCGTGTCACGTGTGATGATGTTGTTCAGCTGCTTGGCGATATCGCCGCGCTTGTCCAACTCGCCCGTGCGCGACAGTTCGTCCAGCAACGCGTCATATTCTTCGTTGCAGAAACGGTTGATGTTCTCACCCTGCCACTGGCTGGAAGGCTTGGGCTCGTTGCCACAGCGATAGGCNGACAGGTAGGCCTGCGGATCGGTGCCGTCAAAGTTGTTCGCGTACATTTCAACGTCGGCATAGAACTTCTGGAAGGTATCGGGCGAACCGGGGTCGCCCCCAAAGAAGACCGACGCATCAAGGTTGCGCAGTTCGACTTCGACACCGATCTGGTTCCACCAGTCTTTGATCAGCGCTTGAAAATCCTGACGGACAGCGTTGGTCGAGGTCTGGTACAGCAGGGACAGNTTTTCACCGTCTTTGTCGCGGATGCCGTCGCCATTGGTGTCGGTCCAGCCGGCTTCTTCCAGCAGGGCTTTCGCGCCTTCCAGATCCTGCGTCAGACATTCGGTGTTGTCGGAGGCATAAAGCTCGGGCGCGGGCACGAGGTTACAGGTCGCGCGACCCGCCTGGCCATAGCCGACCTCGACCAGCAAAGGACGGTCGATCGCCATGGACAGNGCCTTGCGGACCTTGAAGTCGGACAGGATCGGGTGCGGATGCGCCACGGTGGAGCGTTCGCCCTCTGGCAGNTCCGGCGATGGGTCTGTCAGGTTCATCTCGATCCGTTCGACCAATGTCCCGAANGCAGAGATCGCCTGACCCTTGCCGCCTTCGGCCATTTTCGCCAGCACATCGGGGGCCAGCTGCATGTTCCAGGCATAGTCGTATTCGCCGGTTTCCATCACCGCACGACCCGCGGCATTCGCATCCCCACCGCCCTTGAGGGTCAGTGTCGCAAACGCNGGTTTGCTNGGGTCACGGTAGTTGGGGTTGGCTTCCATCTGGATCACGTCATTGGGACGGAAATCTGTCACGCGGAACGGGCCGGTGCCGATGGGGTTAAAGTTNGCTTCGGTACATTCGGGGGCTTTCGCGCCCAGGCAGTCCTTGAACTGCGCGGCCTGAATGATNGGNGATTGCGCGCCCATGAACGGGCCGTAAGGGTTTGGCTTGGCGTCGGTGAAATGAACGGTAACCGTCAGATCATCCACGATATCGATGCTTTCAACGCCATCGAACTTCGACGCCTGCGCGCAGCCGCCTTCGGGGTGCATACAGTATTCAGCGGTGAATTTCAGATCCGCCGAGGTCACCGGCGTGCCGTCGGACCAAACCAGGCCCTCTTTCAGCTTCCAGGTGATGGATTTCAGATCTTCGGCCACGCCGCCGTTTTCAACGGTGGGAATCTCGGTCGCCAGATAGGGGACCAACGCGCCGGTTTCGTCATAGCGGCCCATCGGCTCCAGCACGAGGCTCGCCGCCTCGAGGTCTTTTGTGCCGCCCGACAGATAGGGGGTCATGATCGAGGGCGCTTGCCAGTAGATAACTTTCACCTCGCCGTCGCGTCCACGCTCGCCCTCGTGGGCGGCGCCGAATGCGGCGGGGGCAATCGCTACCGAAGCCGCGGCTCCCAGTAACAGGGTTTTCATGTTCATAGCTTACTCCTTGTTGGACACCGTTGGTTTTTTGAGGTGCCTTTTTTTATGGTCTGTCTTTTCTGGCAATGCCAAAAACGTCAATCTTGATCACGGCCGGGGGCAGGGTGCTGCGACAGACAGGGATGCCCGCCAAAACGCCCGTTTTTCCAGCCACGCCAATAACGTCGAAGCATCGAAACAGGTTTGAAAAAAAATGCAAGCCTCCAAAGCAGCGGATGTTAGCGGTCCCTTGGACCGATTTGACACCAGATGACGAAGTGCCTTAGCGTCGTCAAATTGATTAAACGAGAAGCGCTGGAAAATACCATGCTAGACGAGGCAACGCCGACACCAATCGCGCAAATTCAAGAGCTTAGGGTCGAATTTCAAACCCAGGACGGACCCGTTCTAGGTGTGGAGAACGTCAGCTTTGACATCAATGCGGGTGAAACTGTCTGCGTTGTGGGCGAATCCGGCTCGGGTAAATCGGTGTCCTCGCTGTCGCTGATGCGTCTGGTCGAGTTCGGCGGCGGAAAAATTGCGGGTGGGCGCCTATTATTTGAGCGCCAGAACGATCCCGCTGTCGATTTGGCGCGCACAGATCAGGATGTGATGCGCGATATTCGCGGCAATGAGATCGGGATGATCTTTCAGGAACCGATGACAGCGCTGAACCCGGTCTTTACCGTCGGTCGCCAGCTGACCGAAGGGCTACGCCTGCACAAAAACATGTCCAAGGCGCAGGCAGAGGCCCGCGCGCTGGAGCTTCTGACCCAGGTCCGCATTCCCGAACCGGCCCGCCGTCTTGCACAATACCCGCACGAGCTGTCGGGCGGGATGCGCCAGCGTGTGGTGATCGCCATGGCGCTGGCCTGTTCGCCGCGGCTGTTGATCGCGGATGAACCCACCACCGCGCTGGATGTGACCATTCAGGCCGAAATCCTCGCGCTGATCGACCGGTTGAAACGCGAGACCGGCACCGCCGTCATGTTCATCACCCATGACATGGCCGTTGTTGCCCAGATGGCCGATCGCGTCGTTGTCATGTTCCGCGGCAACAAGGTCGAAGAAGGCACGGTCGAGGAAATCTTCGAGAATCCCCAACACCCCTATACCAAGGCGTTGCTGGCCGCCGTCCCCAAGCTGGGCGAGATGCGCGGCAAACCCTATCCCGAACCGATGAAACTGCTCGGAACTGCGGATAAAGAGATCAAACCCATCAAGGGCACAGAGGAAACGCTGCTGACGGTCAAGAACCTGACCACGCGCTTTCCGGTGCAGGGCGGCTTCCTGCGCCGCACCGTCGCCAATGTCCATGCGGTCGAGGACCTGTCGTTTACCATCAACAAGGGCCAGACGCTAAGCCTTGTGGGGGAATCCGGCTGCGGGAAATCTACGGCGGGGCGGTCCTTGCTGCGACTGGTCGAACCCCAATCGGGCGAGGTCAACCTCGATGGCAAAGACATCATGGCACTGGATTCACGTGGCCTGCACAAGGCGCGGCTGGACATGCAGATGATCTTTCAGGACCCGTTTGCCTCGCTCAATCCGCAGATGCAGTTGTCGGATCAGGTGGCCGAACCGATCCACAATTATGGCACGCTCAAAGGGGCCGAGCTGACCAAACGCATCGAGATGCTGTTTGACCGTGTGGAACTGCCGCGCAGCTTCATGCGCCGCTTCCCGCACGAGCTGTCAGGCGGTCAGCGCCAGCGCGTCGCCATCGCGCGGGCCTTGGCGTTGAACCCCAAGCTGATCGTCGCGGATGAAGCCGTGTCGGCGCTGGATGTGTCGGTGCAGGCGCAGGTGGTCAATCTGATGCTGGAATTGCAAGCGGAAATGGGGCTGTCCTTCCTGTTCATCAGCCACGATATGGCTGTGGTCGAACGGGTCAGCCACCACGTCGGCGTGATGTATCTGGGCCGGATCGTGGAAATGGGCACGCGGTCGCAGGTGTTTGAAAACCCGCAGCACCCCTATACGCAGGCCCTGATGAAAGCCGTCCCCATCGCCGATCCACGGCGTCGCAAAAAGGAAAGCGAGCTGAACTTCAAGCCGATCCCGTCCCCGATCCATCCGACAAGCTATGTCGCGGAACCCTCTGTTTACAAAACCGTATCCCCCGGCCATCAGGTCTTGATCACCGATAGCGGATACTAAAGGACCACATAAATGACTGCGCGCATGACCCCGTTCGAGCTGATGGAAAAACTCGTCAGCTTTCCCACTGTGTCGCGGGATACGAATATCCCGCTGATCGACTGGGTGGCCAATTACCTTGAAAGCCACGGCATCGCGTCCCATCGCTATATCCACCCCGATCAACCCAAACATGCGCTTTTCGCCCATGTGGGCCCGTGGGAAGAGGGCGCGGTGGTCCTGTCGGGGCATACCGATGTGGTGCCGGTGGACGGCCAGCCCTGGGACAGCGACCCTTTCACCGTGGTCGAACGGGACGGGCGCTATTACGGGCGCGGCTGCTGCGACATGAAGGGCTTTGATGCGCTGGCCATCTGGACATTGGTCGAGGCGCATTACGCCGACGTGCAACGCCCGCTCCAGATCGCGCTCAGCTTTGACGAGGAAATCGGCTGCACCGGTGCCCCTCCGATGATCGAGGCGATGCAACCGGTGCTGCCCAAGGGGGCGCTGGTGATCGTGGGGGAACCCTCGACCATGCAGGCCGTTACAGGTCACAAGGGCGGCACGGGCTTCAACACGCATGTGGTCGGCTTCGAGGTCCATTCCTCGCTCCTGCACACAGGCGTCAACGCGATCATGGCGGGGGCCAAGCTGATCGAATGGGCCAATGAGGTGAACACCGAGAACATGGCCCGCAAACCCAGCGAGCTTGCCGCGATGTTCAACCCGCCCTTTACCACCGCCCATGTGGGCGTGATCTCGGGCGGGACAGCGCATAATATCACCGCCAAGGATTGCCACTTCGCCATGGATTTCCGCGTCGTGCCGGGNGAAGACAAAGACGCCTGGGGCACCGCCTATCTGGAAAANGTGCGCGAGGTCGANAAGCAGATGCAAGAGGTCGTCCCCGAAACCTATATCGAGGTCACCCCCCGTTTCGACGTCCCCGCACTACAACCCGAAAAAGACGGGCTNGCCGAAACCTTCGTGCGCCAGATCACCGGCGACAATNCCAGCCACAAGGTCTCCTACGGNACCGAGGCCGGACAGTTCCAGGAAGCCGGGTATAGCGCGGTGATCTGCGGCCCCGGCGATATCGCACAGGCGCACCAGCCCAACGAATATATCGAGGTCGCGCAATTCGAGGCCGGCCATAGATTCATGCGCGACCTGCTTGANCGTTTGANATGACACAGCGCAGCGGCCCCCTTCTTCCAAATGGCATCACATCCCGGGGGAGGGGCCGCAGCGCGGCACCGGGGGCTGGCCCCCGATCCAGGCCTGCTTTGCCCGCGAACGCCCNCGCAATATAAAGCCTGACCCATGCAGCCTTTCCCGATCCATANGACCACCCCCGTCACCTATCCCGGCCCCCAGCCAGCCACGTCGGATATCGTCGTTATCGGCGGCGGGATCATCGGGGTCTGCACGGCGCTGTTCCTCGCCCGGGAGGGTCACTCGGTCACCTTGCTGGAAAAGGGNCGCATCGCCGCTGAACAATCCAGCCGCAANTGGGGGTGGATCCGGCAACAGGGGCGCGACCCNGACGAGATGCCGATCATGGCCGAGGCGCAGGCGCTCTGGCGCGANCTTGCGGGGCAAACGAANGTGGATATCGGGCTGCGGCAGGGCGGCATTGCCTATCTGGCGCAAAGGCCGACACAGCTTGCGGGCTATGAAAACTGGCTGCCCCATGCGCGGGCCAATGGCGCAGACAGCCGGATGATGACGGCGGCCGAGGTCTCCGCCATGTTCCCCGGCCTTGCGACACCTCAGATCGGCGCGCTGATCACGCCGTCGGACATGCGGGCGGAGCCTTGGGTCGCGGTGCCCGCTCTCGCCGGTATCGCCGCGCGAGAGGGCGTTCAGATCATCGAGAATTGCGCCGTGCGCTGCCTTGACATCGCGGCGGGGCGGGTTGCCGGGGTGATCACGGAGCAGGGGCGTATCGCGTCTTCGCAGGTGGTGCTGGCAGGNGGGGCGTGGTCGGCGCTGTTCCTGCGCAATCACGGTATCTCTATNCCGCANCTGTCGGTNCGCGAAAATGTGGCGGCGACCGAANGCTTGCCTGAAATTTACGCAGGGGCGGTGTCGGACGGGCGGGTCGCGTTCCGGCGGCGCGANGATGGCGGCTATACGCTNGCCCCTCCCGGCGCGCCCGAGCTNTTNGTGGGCCCTGACGCCTTTCGCGCCTTGCCCCATTACCTGACCCANTTGCGCGCCGATCCCTTTGGTCAACGGCTTCACCCTTTTGCGCCCAAAGGCTTTCCCGATGCCTGGACGACCAAGCGGCGCTGGCAGGCCGATACCCCATCTCCCTTCGAGGCGATGCGCATCCTTAATCCCGCGCCCAATATGGCCAAGATCCGCCGCCTGCTGCGTGATTTTTCAGCAATGTTCCCCGANNTGGGNCCGATAAAGCTGAAATCTGCCTGGGCGGGGATGATCGACACCATGCCTGACATTGTACCTGTCGTGGATACTGTGGCAGCACTGCCGGGGCTGACCATNGGCACGGGCATGTCGGGGCACGGCTTTGGTATCGGGCCGGGNATGGGCCGCGTTCTGGCGCGTCTGGCCACGGGGCAAAGCGCNGGNCANGATCTGACCCGCTTTCGCCTTGCACGTTTCACCGATGGNAGCCCGATGATCCTGGGCCCGAACGTCTAGACAGATAAAGGAACGCACGCGATGCCGATCAAGAACCGCTTTGCCGAAACCCATGCCGACATCACCGCGTGGCGGCGTCACCTGCATACGATCCCCGAANTGCAATTCGATCTGCCGCAGACCGCGGCTTTCGTCGAAGAGAAGCTNCGNAGCTTTGGCATCACCGATATCACCACCGGCGTGGCGCAAAGCGGCATCGTCGCGGTGATCGAGGGCAAGACCAATGCCTCGGGGCGCAGNATCGGCTTGCGNGCGGATATGGACGCTTTACCCATCACCGAGGCGACGGGGCTTGAGTATGCGTCCAAAACGCCGGGCAAGATGCATGCCTGCGGCCATGACGGGCACACCGCGATCCTGCTGGGGGCCGCGCAATATCTGGCNGAGACGCGNAATTTTGACGGGCGGGCGGTGCTTATCTTCCAACCCGCTGAAGAGGGTGGCGGCGGTGGCAACGTCATGGTCGAGGAAGGCCTGATGGAGCGTTGGTCCATCGACGAGGTCTACGGGCTGCACAATATGCCCGGCCATCCCGTCGGCGCATTCGCGATNCGCAGTGGCCCTTTACTGGCGGCGGCGGATGAGTTCGACATCATCATCACCGGGCAGGGCGGCCATGCCGCAGCCCCGCACGAGGCGATCGATACCAACCTTGCCGCGGCGCATGTCGTTGTCGCGNTGCAATCCATCGCCGCACGCAACGTNGATCCGATCAAGAATGCTGTCGTGTCGGTCTGNACCCTGCGGTCCGATACCGACAGCCACAACNTNCTGCCGCAAACCGTGCGGCTGCGCGGCACGGTCCGNACGCTGGATGCGGGCATCCGCGATCTNGTGCAGGACCGGCTGGAGGCNGTCGTGACCCACACCTGCGCCGCCCACCAATGCACTGCCGACATNACNTACGCGCGCGGCTATCCCATCACCGTGAACGCTGACGCGAACACCGCCTATGCCGCNGATGTGGCCGAGAATATCGCCCCCGGTGTGGACCGCGACACGCCTCCGATCATGGCCGGAGAGGATTTCTCGTATATGCTGAACCAGCGCCCTGGTGCCTATATCATGCTGGGTAATGGCGACGGGCCCACCGTCCACCACCCCATGTATAATTTCAACGATGACGCGATCCCCGCAGGTTGTAGCTGGTTCGCGGAAATGATTGAAACAAGATTGCCAGCCTAGCCGCCGGCTTTGCCCGAAAGGGGCGCTGCGCGTTCCCTTTTTTCACAGACTTCAAGGACTTCGAAAAATGCCCGTTAAGAACCGATTTGCCGAATTGCACAATGACATCACCGCATGGCGACGTGATTTGCATGAACACCCCGAGATCCTGTTCGAGACGCATCGCACCTCTGCCACCGTGGCCGAGAAGCTGCGCGCTTTCGGCTGTGACGAAGTTGTCGAAGGCATCGGGCGTACCGGTGTTGTCGGCGTGATCAAGGGCAATGCCACCACCTCGGGCAAGGTCATCGGGCTGCGTGCCGATATGGACGCGCTGCCNATCCACGAACAGACGGGGCTGGANTATGCCTCCAAGACGCCCAATGCGATGCATGCCTGCGGCCACGACGGCCACACGGCGATGCTATTGGGCGCGGCGCAGTATCTGGCCGAGACACGGAATTTTGACGGGACTGTTGTGGTGATCTTTCAGCCTGCCGAAGAAGGCGGCGGCGGCGGGCGCGAGATGTGCAAGGACGGCATGATGGAACGCTGGGGCATTCAGGAAGTCTATGGCATGCACAACTGGCCCGGCATTCCCGCNGGACAATTCGGCATCCGCCCCGGCCCGTTCTTTGCGGCCACCGACCTGCTGGAAATCGAAGTCGAGGGTCTGGGCGGCCACGCGGCCAAACCACACGAGACCATCGATACNGGTGTNGTCACCGCACATATCATCACCGCGCTGCAAACCATCGTCAGCCGGAACGCGGACCCCGTGGGCAATATCGTTGTCTCGATCACCTCGATCGAATCCTCGTCCAAGGCGTTCAACGTGATCCCGCAGCGGGTGAANNTGCTGGGNACCGTGCGCACCCTNTCCAATGACCTGCGCGATCTGGCTGAAAAGCGCGTGACAGAGATTTGNGAAGGCATCGCGGCAAGTTTTGGCGCGACNGCAAAGGTCAAATACGTGCGCAACTATCCGGTGATGGTGAACCACGACGAACAGACTGAATTCGCGGCNGATGTCGCGCGCGGCATCTCGGGGCAATGCGACGAAGCACCTTTGGTCATGGGGGGCGAGGATTTCGCCTTTATGCTCGAAGAGCGCCCCGGTGCCTATATTCTGGTCGGCAANGGCGACACCGCGATGGTGCACCACCCGATGTATAACTTTAACGACGATATCATTCCCGCGGGCTGCAGCTGGTGGGCNGGTATNGCCGAACAACGCATGCCCATCGGCTGATCACACAGGCATGGGGCGGGGGGAAACCCGCGCCCTATGCCGCCAGCAGCTTGCGATAGATTTTGACCAGCGCCGCCGCTTCGCGCGCGATAGAGAAATCCGACATCACATAGCTGCGCCCGGCCTCTGCCCATGCGGCCAGTCGGGTCCGGTCGGACAGGGCATCGCGCGTCGCAGCCTCGAGCGCGGGAATATCATCGGGGTCCACCAGTAGGCCCGTCGTACCTTGCACCACCAGCTTTTCAAAGGCACCCACACGGGTCGCGACCACGGGNACACCGCAGGCCATCGCCTCGATCGGGGTGAGGCCGAAGCCCTCCCACCGTTGGGGGGCGACGTAAAGGTCCAGCACGCGGTAGAAATCCGCCATATNGCCCACAGGCACCTCTGGCAGGAACAGCATCCGGTCCGACAGCCCTTCGGCGCGGGCGCGGTCTTTCAGGCCCTTNTCGAAGCTCTCGTATTTCTCGGTCGCGCGNCCCATCACAANGGCGACGACATCNGGGTTGTCCCGCAGGATNGGCAGCATCGCCTCGACAAAGGCATCGGTGCCCTTTTGGGCGCGGATACGGCCATAGCAGCCCACCAGCGTCGCGTTCACTGGCAGCTTNAGCTCGGCGCGCAGGGCGGCGCGGTCGGGCGAGGGGGCAAAGCCTTCGGTGTCGATCCCNTGCATGATCACATGGCCGGGGTTTTCCAGATAGGCGTTGGTCCGGTCCGAGGTCGCCACCACGGCATCCATCCGCCGGATCAGCCAGCGCGTCAGNCCGGTCTGTTCNCGNTGGCTGGCNGAGGTGAACATCAGCTTGAGCCGCTTNCCCAGCAGATANCGCAGCGCCAGCCCGCCCAGCATCTCGACGTTGCGCCGCGCGTGCCAGACCCGCCAGCCCGACGGTGACGGCCCGCGGCGCGACATGGTCACAAGCGAGGCCAACGGCACCTGCGGCACATCATCAGGCACAACGGGGCCCGTTGCCGCGATAGAGATATCGCGCGATTGNACCGGCACCAGCCGCATCACAGTGGCCGTGACGCCGCTGAGCCTGCGTTTGAAATTCGGCGCGATCACATCGGTGCGGGCAAGGGGGTGCGTCATGGGGTATCCAACTTCAATGTGGTGATCAGACGGCTGGCAATGGCATCAAGCTGGTCATCTTGTGCCGCGATGAAGCGGGCNGCGGCAGCGGTCATCGTCGCCAGCTCATCCGGTTTGGTCAAGAGCGCGGCAACGCGGGNGGCCAGATCATCGNCATCCGCCACGATCCGCGCAGCGCCTTCGGCCTCAAGCTGGGCATAGGTTTCCGCAAAGGCCGCAACGTGATTGCCCGACAGCACGGCGGCACCCGATTGCGCCACCTCGAACGGGTTATGCCCGCCAATGGGCAGCAGCGATCCGCCCAGAAACACGACATCGGACAGGCTGTACCANAGGCCCAATTCNCCCAGCGTGTCGGCCAGATAGACCTGCCCCCCGGGGGCATCCCCACGGCTGCGACGCTGCACGGTCAGCCCCGCATCCTGTACCAGCGCCTCTACCGCGTCGCCGCGTTCAGGGTGGCGGGGGGCGAGGATGAGACACAGATCGGGGATCTCGCGCAGCAGTTGCTTNTGCGCATCGAGCACGCTGCGTTCCTCGCCTTCGTGGGTGGAGGAGGCGACCCAGACCGCCCGCCCGCCAAGCGCTGTGCGCGCAGNNNCCAGCGCCTGNGCATCGACGGGCAGCGGGCCGGCCATGGATTTCAGGTTCACGCCCGGCGACACACGATCGGCGGGGGCATGCATGCGGATCATATTGCGCGCCATCGCGTCATTCTGCGTCACGATCAGCGTGAAGACATCGAACAGGTAGCGGGCAGTGCGGGGCCATTTCTCCCAGAACTCGACCGTNTTGTCAGACATGCGCGCNTTGACCAGCGCCATCGGCGCGCCGGTNGCGTGGGTCCGTCGCANCATCTGCGGCCANATCTCGCTTTCGACAAATATCGCGGCGTCGGGCTGCCAATGGGNCAGGAACCGCTTTAACGGGCCGGGGGCGTCCAGCGGGGCAAACTGGTGCAGGCTGCGCGGCGGCAGACGTTGGTCCACCAGCCTGGCCGAGGTCGCGGTGCCCGAGGTGATCAGGAAATGCGCGTCGGGCAGCATNTGCCCCATGCGGGTGATCAGCGCCAGCACCGACAGGCTTTCGCCCACGGAGGCCGCGTGCACCCAAACCAGCGCGCCGCCGCTTGGGCGCGGCTGTGTGGCGATGCCGCGTTTTTCGCCCGCGCGGGCGGCGGGCACGTCCTGCGCGTTCAGCTTGCGCGCCTCTGCGCTGGCGGCAAAGGGGATCAGGCAGCGGCTGGCAAGAACCCAGGCGCGGTACAGGAAAGGCGCGGACACGGTCGCGTCAGCCGCCTGTGTGGCTCATGTGNCGGGGCATCTGCCCATCCAGCTTTTGCCGTGAATAATCAAAGTCNTGGCCCTTGGGCTTAAGGTTGATCGCCGCGCGAATTGCGTCTTTCAAGGGCGCGTCGTCATCGGGGTGATTGCGCAAGGGCGCGCGCAGGTCGGCCACATCTTCCTGCCCCAGACACATGTAGATTTCACCGGTGCAGGTGATCCGNACGCGGTTGCANCTTTCGCAGAAATTATGGGACAGCGGCGTGATAAANCCGATCTTCTGGCCGGTCTCTTCCAGCCGGACATACCGGGCAGGGCCGCCCGTATTCTCGGCCAGATCGGTGACGGTGTAATGTTCCTCGTANGTGCGGCGCACATCCTTGAGCGACCAATACTGGCCCAAGCGGTCCTCGTTGCCCAAGTCGCCCATGGGCATCACCTCGATCCAGGTCAGATCAATCCCGCGATCCGCACACCATGCGGTCATCGACGGNAGTTCTGCCTCGTTGAAGCCTTTCAGCGCGACGGCGTTGATCTTGACCCGCAGCCCGGCATTCTGCGCCGCGTCGATCCCGCGCAGCACCTGCGGCAGACGCCCCCAACGGGTGATGTCGGCGAATTTCTGATCGTCCAGCGTATCAAGCGAGACATTCACACGGCGCACGCCCGCAGCATAAAGATCGGCGGCATAGCGTTCCAGCTGGCTGCCATTGGTGGTCAGCGTCAGCTCTTTCAGCGTGCCGGCGTCCAGATGGCGGGTCATGCTGTCGAAGAAGGTCATGATACCCTTGCGGACCAAAGGCTCACCGCCGGTGATGCGCAGCTTTTGCACACCCAGATCGACAAAGTTGGTGCACAGCCGATCCAGCTCTTCCAAGGTCAGAAGTTCCTTCTTGGGGAGGAAATTCATATTCTCGGACATGCAATAAACACAGCGGAAGTCACAGCGGTCTGTGACAGAGACGCGCAGATAGGTGATAGCGCGGGCGAACGGGTCAATCAAAGGTGCATTCATATCCCATAGGTAAACATCGGCCCATCCCGGGGCAAGTAGCATTTAGGAGATTGAAGCGGCAGGGGCGGAGCGTTAGATTTAANCCATGAAACATTATATTATTCTAGGTGTCGCTGTCGTTGCTCTGGCCGGATGTGCGGGCGTAACGGATCGTTTGGGTTTGGGCAAACGCGGGGCGGACGCNGCCCCNCCCACGGCCGAGGCCGAGGCGCGTGCNGAGGCGTCCCTGTCGTCCGCCACCGCGGCTGCCCGTCCGCCTGCTGGGGCNCGCACAGCCGACGCGCTTGACACCACCACGGCCGAACAACGCGCCGAGGCGTCAAAACCTGCTGNGGCAGGGGCNAAATCGCTGGGCACCACCGTCGCCTCGCTNGGCAGCGCGACNGAGCCGGGGCTGTGGATGAAAACACCGCTGGTGAAATCGGAAATGCAGGGCCGCGTGACGAACCCCGCGACGGGCAAATCCTCTACGGTTGAACTGATCCCGCTGGATGGGCCTGCNTCGGGCGGGAGCCGCATGTCGTTGTCGGCGCTGCGTCTGATTGGCGCGTCGCTGACGGATCTGACCAAGGTTGAAGTGTCCACCAACGGTTAAGCCGCGCNGTGANGGTGTAAGATACAAAACGGGCGTCCGAGGGGGAACCTTGGACGCCCGTTTTCGGTAGGGATCAGCTATCTGATGCGGGGGGGGCGTCTTCCGCCGTCACNTCCGCNGCCACCGGGGCTTCCAGCGGGAAATCCGGCATATGGCGCGCGGCTTCCTTGATCGCATAGGGTTTGAGGGTGGCGCGGTTGTCCTCGATAAAGGCGGCGGCGCGCACNGGGTCATGACGGCTGAGGTCGCGCACCCACCACGCGATGGCCTTTTGCAGGATGCCGTTCTTGACCGGCAGATACCCCGCTGCCCACCCAAGGATACGCTCGCGCGCNTCCAGCTCTTCGGGCTTGGGGTTGTTTTGCTTGGTCCAGGGCAGGGTCGCGACAAGCGCCGCCCGCTTCGACCAGAGTTCGCCCGATTGGGTCCAGGTCTCTACCACATCCAGACGTTGAGGGTCTGCCANCAACCGTTTTTGCGCCGCCATGCAGGCATGATCCGCGATGGCCCAGCTGTCGAAGTCCGGTACCCAGCTTTGGATCAACTGCCACGCGGGTTCGTCATCCGGGCGCAGGCGGGCCTGGGTCAACAGTTTGGCCGCCGCCACCCGCGCCTCGAAGATATCCGTNTGCCACAGGGCATCGGCCAGCGCGATNCGGTCGGTCAGCGACAGCTCGGCCCGCCACGCTTTGGTCAGATCGTTGATCTGCGGATTGGCNANGCCCAGATAGGGGCGATCCACCTTGTGATAGGCCTGCATCTTCTCGACAGCGGCGGGNNCAGCCAGTTCGTTCAGCTGNGCCATATAGGGGGCAAGGTTCATTCCACAGTCACCGATTTTGCCAGGTTGCGCGGTTGGTCGACATCGGTGCCTTTGGCAATCGCGGTGTGATAGGCCAGCAACTGCGCCGGGATCGCATAGAGGATGGGGGCGAGCGCATCGGCAACGGGTGGCATTTCGATCTGCCCCCACGTGCCTTCGGCGGCTTCATCCAGCCCCGCACGNTCCGAGATCAGGATNACCTTGCCCTTGCGCGCCATGACNTCTTGCATGTTGCTGACNGTCTTGTCGAANAGCGTGTCGTTGGGGGCCATGACCACCACAGGCACGTTTTCGTCGATCAGCGCGATCGGGCCGTGTTTNAGTTCTCCNGACGCATAAGCTTCGGCGTGTATNTAGCTGATTTCTTTNAGTTTTANNGCNCCTTCAAGNGCNAGNGGGAACATCGCNCCACGCCCCAGGAACAACACGTCACGGGCCGANGAAAGCTTGTAGGCTTCGTCNCGCAGGGCGGCGTTNTGTTCGAGCGCGGTGTTGATCAGCGACGGCATGGACCGCAGACCAGAGACATAATCGGCCAGCTCTTCCTTGGTGATCGCGCCGCGGTCCACGGCAGCTTTCAGCACCATCAGGAACAAGACGGTCAACTGGCAGGTAAAGGCTTTGGTAGAGGCGACGCCCACCTCGACACCGGCGTGGATCGGCAACGCCAGATTGCTTTCCCGTGCGATGGAGGATTCAGTCACATTGACCACCGAAGTGATGAGATCTGCCTTGCCCGCGCAATAGCGCAGCGCGGCCAGCGTGTCGGCGGTTTCGCCCGACTGGCTGACAAACAGCGCCATGGTCCGGTCCGAGATGGGCGGTTCACGATAGCGGAATTCCGACGCGACATCGACCTCGACCGGCATGCGGGCGATCTGTTCGAACCAGTATTTCGCGGTCAGGCAGGCGTAGAAGGCCGTGCCGCAGGCGACCATGGTGATACGGTCGATCTTGGTGAAATCGAGCCCCGGATCGGGCAGCATGATCTCTCCGTCCGCGGTGAGGTAGCGCGACAGGGCCTCGCCAATGACGGCGGGCTGCTCTGCGATCTCTTTCGCCATAAAGTGCTTGTGGCCGGCCTTGTCGATGCGGGTGGTATCCAGGCTGATCTTCTTGACCACACGGTCAGCAGGGGCATCATTGGCGTCGTAGATCTTGACCGACGTGCGGGTCAGCACGGCGCGGTCGCCTTCCTCGAGATAGGTCACACGGTCCGTCATGGGCGACAGCGCAATCGCGTCGCTGCCCAGATACATCTCGTTGTCGCCATAGCCGACGGCTAGCGGAGCCCCCTTGCGCGCGCCGATCATCAGATCGTCTTCACCGTCAAACAGGAACGCCAGCGCGAAAGCCCCATGCAGCCGCGCAATGGTCTTGGTCGCGGCGTCTACAGGGCCCAGCCCTTCGGCCATGTATTTCTGGGTGAGCAACACGACCGTTTCCGTGTCCGTTTCGGTCACGAATTCAACGCCGTCCTTGGACAGTTCGGCGCGCAGCTCACGGAAGTTTTCGATGATGCCATTATGCACGACAGCCACGGGCCCCGCCTGATGCGGGTGCGCGTTGGTGACCGATGGCGCGCCATGGGTCGCCCAACGGGTGTGCCCGATGCCCGACTTCCCGGCGAGCGGTTCGTGCACCAGCAGATCCGACAGGTTCACCAGTTTGCCGACCGCGCGGCGGCGGTCCAGCTTGCCCGCGTCAATCGTCGCGATACCGGCGCTGTCATAGCCTCGATACTCCAGACGTTTCAGGGCTTCGACAAGGGTAGGCGCAACTTCGTGTTGGCCAAGAATACCGACAATACCACACATGATTAGCTGCCTCTCTGCTGTTTGGCCTTCTTGGCCTTTAACATTTCCAACAATTTCCGCGCCATGCCCGGTTTTTCGACCTGATGCGCGCGCGCCAGCGCCAATGCGTCAGCCTCCACATCCGAGGTGATGACCGACCCCGATCCCGTCATCGCTCCGTCGCCGATATGCACGGGGGCCACCAGCATGGTGTTCGACCCGATAAAGGCGTTGGCCCCGATATGGGTGTGGTGCTTCATCACGCCGTCATAGTTGCAGGTGATCGTGCCCGCGCCGATATTGGCTTTGGCACCGATGGTTGCGTCGCCGATATAGCTCAGGTGGTTCACCTTGGCGCCTTCGGCGATCTGCGCGTTCTTGACCTCGACAAAGTTGCCAATGCGCACATCCTCGGACAGCTCTGCACCGGGGCGCAGGCGGGCGTAGGGGCCGATGACCCCGCCGCGTGCGACGTGGCAGCCTTCAAGGTGGCTGAACGCGCGGATGGTGGCACCGGATTCAATCGTCACGCCGGGGCCAAAGACCACATTGGGTTCGATCACCGTGTCGCGGCCGATATAGGTGTCGCGGGCGAAATAGACCGTCTCGGGGGCCATCAGCGTGATACCGTCCTCGAGCATGGCTGCACGGGCGCGCGACTGGAACGCGGCGTCGGCAGCGGCCAGATCCGCGCGGGAGTTCACGCCCATCGTTTCGGCCTCGTCGCAGGTGACGGCAGTGGCTTTCAACCCGCGTTCCCGTGCAATGCCGATGATATCGGTGAGGTAGTATTCTTCCGATGCGTTGTCGTTGCCGACCGCATCAATCAGATCAAACAGCAGGTCGGATTTGCACGCTACAACACCGCTATTACAAAGGGTTATAGCGCGTTCTTGATCCGTGGCATCCTTGTATTCAACGATGCGGTCAAGGCTGTCACCTTGCATTACCAAACGGCCATAGCGGGCAGGATCAGCGGCGTCAAAGCCCAGCACGACGACATCATTCGTCTCAAGTGCGGCGCACATGTTTTCAAGCGTTTCGGTCTGCACGAAGGGCGTGTCGCCATAAAGCACGATGGCCATGCCATCGAAGCCTGCCAGCGCCTCGCGAGCCTGACCAACGGCGTGGGCGGTGCCCAGTTGTTCCTCTTGCACAACGACCTGAGCTTCGTCGTCAAATGCCTGCGCTGCGGCGCGGACCTGATCTGCCCCGTGGCCTGCAACAACGACCGTGCGGGCAGGCGACAGTGCGGCACCTGATGCCATGGCGTGCTCTAACAGTGGTGCGTGGGCGACCGCATGCAGAACCTTGGGCAGATCCGATTGCATACGGGTACCTTTGCCTGCGGCCAAAAGGATCAGTGCAACTTCCATGTATAATCTCTTTAATCAATTTAATGTCTGCTCTCTTTACCTTGTTGGCGATTTTGCGCAAGGCTAGGGGTCATCAAAGAAGATTTCCGCCTGCAACACATTCAGCAAAGGAATGCCGATGAAAACAGTCGTATTCGACCTCGACGGGACGCTCGCGGACACCAGCGGAGACTTGATCGCCGCGGCCAATGCCTGTTTCCGCGACATGGGCGAGGGCGATGTGCTGGATGCCGAGACCGATGCAGGCACGGCGCTGAAAGGCGGCCGCGCGATGCTGCGGTTGGGCATGGAGCGTTTGGGGCGCGCCGACGACGCCGAGACCATCGACCGCTACTATCCCATGCTGCTCGAAGCCTATGGCCGCGAGATCGACACCCATACCGTGCTGTACCCCGGCGCGATGGAGGCGGTGGAGGCGTTGAAAGCCGCGGGCTACCGCGTGGCGATCTGCACCAACAAACCCGAGGGGCTGGCGCATACGCTGCTGACCAAGCTTGGCGTGCGCGATGCCTTTGGCGCGATGGTGGGGGCCGATACGCTGGCGATCCGCAAGCCCGATCCGGAGCATCTGTTCGAAACCGCGCGGCGTGCCGGGGGCGACCCCGCGCTGTGCTTGCTTGTGGGCGATACCAATACCGACCGCGAGACGGCGCGCGCGGCGGGTGTGCCTTGCGTGTTGGTCTCCTTCGGCCCCTCGGGCGATGATATGGCGGCACTTGGCCCCGAAGCCCTGCTGGACCACTATGACGACCTGCCCGACATCGTCACCCGTCTGATCGGTGCTGTCTGACATGATATCTGACACGGCAGAGGTGTTCGCCGGCAGCTTCACCCAGCAAGAGCCGATCCCCGAGGAAGCCATCGACGCCGCCGTCGCCGTGATGCGCCATGGGCGACTGCACCGCTATAACACCGCGCCCGGCGAAACCGCCGAGGCCGCGCTGCTCGAGCAGGAGTTCGCCGCGATGGTGGGCGCGCACTACTGCCTTGCCGTGGCCTCGGGCGGCTATGCCATCGCGACCGCCTTGCGGGCCGTTGGCGTCAAGCCGGGGGATCGGGTGCTGTCCAATGCTTTCACGCTGGCCCCTGTGCCCGGCGCGATTGCCGCGGTCGGGGCCACGCCGGTCTTTGTCGATGTCACCCAAGGGCTGGTGATCGATCTGGACGATCTGGCCGCCAAACTGGATCAGGCGCGGGTGCTGCTGCTAAGCCATATGCGCGGGCATATCTGTGATATGGACCGGTTGATGGCGCTTTGTGATGCCGCCGGTGTCACCGTGGTAGAGGATTGCGCCCATACCATGGGGGCAAGCTGGAACGGCGTGCCCTCGGGGCGGCATGGGGCGGTGGGGTGCTATTCCTGCCAGACCTATAAACACGTCAACGCGGGCGAGGGCGGGCTGCTGGTCACCGATGATGCCGCACTCGCGGCGCGGGCGATCATGCTCTCAGGGTCCTATATGCTTTATGACCGGCATCTGGCAGGGCCGCCGCCCGAAGCCTTCGAGACGGTGAAATACAACACGCCGAATATCTCTGGCCGGATGGATAACCTGCGCGCGGCGATCCTGCGCCCGCAGCTCAAGCGGCTTGAGGCACAGATCGACGGGTGGAATGCGCGGTATCACGTGGTTCAGGACGGCTTGCGCGAGACGCCCGGCCTGACCCTCATCGACCGCCCCGCGATGGAACGTTTTGTCGGATCGTCGTTCCAGTTCCTGCTGTCTGGTTGGGCCCCCGAGGCCATCACATCAGTGCTGACCCGCTGCGCCGCCCGCGGGGTGGAACTGAAGTGGTTCGGCGGGGCGGAGCCTGTGGGCTTTACCAGCCGCTACGATTCATGGCGCTATGCCGAACCCTCTGCGCTGCCCGCCAGCGATGCGGTGCTCGCCAGTATCATCGACATGCGCGTCCCGCTGACATTCTCTTTGGACGACTGCGCACTGATCGCACGGATCATTCGCGCGGAAGTCTCGGCGGTTTTCCAGCAGGGCTAGGCCGCGCCGGGGGGCGCCATCTGGATCAACTGGATGAGGTTCCCGCAGGTGTCGTCCAGTACCGCCATGCGGACAGGGCCGGCATCAATAGGGTCTTGGGTGAAGACGACACCGCTGTCGGTCAGCCGTTTGACTTCGGCATCCAGATCCTCAACCTGAAAGGAATGGGCCGCGATCCCGTCCTCCACCAGCGCCTGTTTGTAGGGGCCAACGGCGCGGTGATCGCTGGGCTCTAGCAAAAGCTCTGTCCCGTCGGGCTGTTCGGGCGATACCACGGTGAGCCAGCGGTGCGTCCCGAGGGGGATATCGTTCTTTACCTCAAATCCCAGCTTGTCGCAGTAGAACTTCTCGGCCTTGTCTTGGTCGTCAACGAAGATGCTTGTCACATAGATTTTCATATCAATTCATCCGTTCGTGGCTGTATCAGACAGGGTGTCGAGCAAAGGCCGCGGGTGTTTGGCTGCACCCTAGCATGGCATCGCGAAAAGGGCAGGCACAACGGCCCGCCCTTGCTACGATTGATGGCGTGTCCGCCGTTCAGAACCGGATCGTCCCATGTTCGCCCGCATCCGGAACCTGTTTGGTCACATTGGCTTTGGCGATTTCGTAAAGGAAGGACAGGCTGCCGCCGGTCAGCCAGACCTCCGCCTGTTTGAGGTCCATACGCACAAGTTGCACGTCGTCATCCTTGCGTCCGTCCTTGAACCAGGCGGCGGCAAAGGCGTTCCACAACTCGTCCAGTTTGGCAGCGTCGGTCACAGCCTGAACGGTACCGTCGATCCGGGCGTATAGGTGTTCGTCCTTGCTGGTCACCAGATATTCGGCCGCAGCACCGGTCTGGGCGGATTTCGCGAGATCGGTGTCCCGTGCGGTGATGAACCACAGGCAGTTGGCGTCGTGGTCGGCATAGTGGCTCATGGGGATGGCGCGGGCGGTATCGGTGGCCAGCATGCCGATGCGGGTGTCGTCTACGCGGTCCCAGAATTCTTTCTTCAATGACGTGCTCATATCGGGGCGTCCTTTCTATCCTGTGTCACGGGGGTAACATCGGCGGCGCGGGTGCAGTTCCGCGCAGCCTGCGACATTTGCTTGACCGAATCCGCGAGAAGTGTAGTGTAATGAACAAATGTTCAATAAACTCGGGGGAGGGGTCTATGTTCAACACCACCATGAAATTCGATCTGGGCGACGACGTGAACGAGATGCGCGATATGGTGCACCGTTGGGCGCAGGAGCGGGTCAAACCGATGGCCGCCGAGATCGACACCCACAACGAATTCCCGCCCGCGCTCTGGGAAGAGATGGGCAGCCTTGGTCTGCTTGGCATGACGGTCGAGGAAGAATTCGGCGGCTCGGGCATGGGCTATGTCGCGCACACCGTCGCGGTTGAAGAAATCGCGCGCGCTTCGGCCTCGGTCTCGCTGTCCTACGGGGCGCATTCGAACCTCTGCGTCAACCAGATCCGCCTGAACGGCAGCCCCGAGCAGAAGGCGAAATTCCTGCCGGGCCTGTGCTCGGGTCAACATGTGGGCGCGCTGGCGATGTCCGAACCCTCTGCGGGCAGCGACGTGGTGTCGATGAAACTGCGCGCCGAAAAGCGCAACGATCACTACCGCCTGTCGGGAAATAAATACTGGATCACCAACGGCCCTGACGCCGACACGCTGGTGGTCTATGCCAAGACCGACCCCGATGCCGGATCAAAAGGCATCACCGCCTTCCTGATCGAGAAATCCATGAAAGGCTTCACCACCAGCCCGCATTTCGACAAGCTTGGCATGCGCGGGTCCAACACGGCAGAGCTGATCTTTGACGATGTCGAAGTCCCGTTTGAAAACGTTCTGGGGGAAGAGGGGCGCGGCGTGGCGGTGCTGATGTCGGGGCTTGATTACGAACGCGTGGTGCTGGCGGGGATCGGTCTGGGGATCATGGCCGCCTGTCTGGACGAGATCATGCCCTATATGGTCGAGCGTAAGCAATTCGGGCAGCCCATCGGGAACTTCCAGCTTATGCAGGGCAAGATGGCGGATATGTACACCGCGATGAATTCGGCCCGCGCCTATGTTTACGAGGTCGCCAAGGCCTGTGATCGCGGTGATGTCACCCGTGCGGATGCCGCCGCCTGCTGCCTTTATGCCAGCGAAGAGGCGATGAAACAGGCGCATCAGGCGGTGCAGGCCATGGGCGGGGCGGGCTACCTGTCGGACAACCCCGTGGGCCGCATCTTCCGCGATGCCAAGCTGATGGAGATCGGGGCAGGCACCTCTGAAATCCGCCGGATGCTGGTGGGCCGCGAGATGATGGGAGCGATGGCGTGAAACCTCTGGCCCTTGCCCTGATGCTCTGCGCCTCACCGCTTGCCGCGCAGGATCTGCAATATACTGATCGCGGCACAGAGATTTGCCTCGCCGACGCCGATGGTTTTGCCGCCGAGATGGCCTGCGTCGGTGTCTCTGCGAACCAGTGCATGGAGGATTCTCCGGGCGGGAGCAGCACCTATGGTATGGGCGGGTGTCTGGACCGTGAGCTGCAATTCTGGGACCAGCGGTTGAACGATAATTACGCCGCGGTGATGGTGCAGGCCAAACGGATGGATGCCGATGCGATCCCGGGGCCCGAGGGAAGCCCCGGCGTGGCGGATGCCCTGCGCGAGATGCAGCGGGCGTGGATCGTGTTCCGCGACAAGGCGTGCACCTACGAAGCCTCGCTTTGGCAGGGGGGCACGGGGCGCGGACCTGCGGCGATTAACTGTCTGATGCAACAGACCGCGCGTCAGGCTTTGTCGCTGGACGTGTGGGAAGGCTGATGGCTGACGTCCTGCCAGGTCTGGACGGGACAGGCGCGTGGGAGATTCCGGCGCAGCTGAACATGGCGGCGCAATGTCTGTCCCATGACCCCGCGCGGCTCGCGATCATTGATCTGACAGGCGATGCACGGCGCGATGTCAGCTTTGGCACCCTGTCCGATATGGTCGACGGATTGGCACGCGCCTTGGCGCAGCGGGTGCTGGCCGGTGATCGCGTGGGCGTGCTGCTAGGGCAAAGCCCGTGGTGTGCTGCGGCCCATCTGGCGATCTGGAAAATCGGCGCGATTTCAGTGCCTTTGTTTAAACTCTTCAAGTATGATGCCCTTGCGTCGCGGGTGCGTGATGCGGGCGTGACGCTGGTGCTGACCGATCCCGAAGGGCGCGATCTGCTGGGGGGGCTGGCGACGCCCTTGATGGCAGATAGCGTCGGCGTGGCGGGCGATCCTGTCGCCTTTGCCGACACAGGCCCGGACGATCCGGCGGTGCTGATCTATACCTCGGGCACGACGGGGTCGCCCAAGGGTGCGCTGCATGGCCATCGGGTGCTGACGGGCCATCTGCCCGGAGTGTCGCTCAGCCATGATGTGCTGGGGCAGGACGGCGATTGCCTCTGGACGCCTGCGGATTGGGCGTGGATCGGCGGGCTGTTCGATGTGGCAATGCCCGGGCTGGCGCTTGGTGTGCCTGTTGTCGCGGCACGCTTAGCGAAATTCTCTCCAGACGCCAGTGCGCGCATCCTCCGCGAGGGCGATGTGCGCAACGTGTTCTTCCCCCCGACCGCGCTGCGGATGCTCAAGGCCGAGGGAGCCACAATCGCGGGGCTACGCTCTGTCGCATCGGGGGGGGAGCCTTTGGGGGCCGAGATGCTGGCATGGGGGCAACAAGCCTTTGACCTGAGCATCAACGAATTCTACGGGCAGACCGAATGTAATATGGTCGCCACCAGCGCGGGCAGCCAGTTCCCGCCGCGCCCCGGTTGCATCGGTAAACCTGTGCCGGGCCATAACGTCGCGGTGCTGGATGATGCCGGTAAGCCGACCAAGGATGAAGGCGATGTCGCCATCCGCAAGGGATCAGCCGCGATGATGCTGGGCTATTGGCAGCGCCCCGACGAGACAGCACAAAAATTCCGGGGGGACTGGATGCTGACCGGTGATCGCGGCGTGTTCGACGGTGAATACCTTCGCTTTATTGGGCGCGAGGATGATGTGATCACCTCAAGCGGTTATCGCATCGGTCCGGCAGAGATCGAGGATTGCCTGCTGACCCATCCCGATGTGGCAACCTGCGGTGTGGTGGGCAAGCCCGACCCGCTGCGGACAGAGATCGTCAAAGCCTATGTCGTGCGCAAATCCGGTGCGACTGTCGATGAACAGACCCTGCAAGACTGGGTGAAAACCCGCCTTGCCAGCTATTCTTACCCGCGCGAGGTGGCCTTTCTGGATGCCTTGCCGATGACCGTCACAGGCAAAGTGATCCGCCGCGAGCTTAAAGCCCGCGCCGCTGCCGAAGGGGCTGCGTGATGCAATACCCCCCTGTGACGTCCCCCCATTCCATCCGATCAAGGAGACCGACATGAAGCTGATTTCGCAAGCCTTGCCCTCGTCCGAAAGCTTCAAGGCGAACGAGGCGGCACATCTGGCTGCCCTGCAAACCATCCGCGAGGCGGCGGATGCGGCGGAACTGGGCGGCGGCGAGAAATCTCGCGCCCGTCACGTGAGCCGCGGCAAGATGCTGCCCCGCGAACGGGTGGCCAATCTGCTCGACCCCGGATCGCCCTTCCTTGAGGTTGGTGCGCTGGCGGCGCATGGGCTCTATGGTGGAGCGGCCCCAGCGGCCGGTGTGATCGCGGGTGTCGGCAAGGTGCAGGGCATCGACTGCATGATCGTGTGCAACGACGCCACGGTGAAGGGCGGCACCTATTTCCCGATGAGCGTCAAAAAACACCTGCGCGCGCAAGAGATCGCTGAGGAAAACCATCTGCCCTGCATCTATCTGGTCGATAGCGGCGGCGCGAACCTGCCCAATCAGGACGAGGTCTTTCCCGACCGCGACCACTTTGGCCGGATTTTCTACAATCAGGCGCGGATGAGCGGCAAGGGCATTCCCCAGATCGCCGTGGTCATGGGATCGTGTACCGCGGGCGGGGCCTATGTGCCCGCGATGTCGGATGTGTCGATCATCGTGAAGGAACAGGGCACGATCTTTTTGGCCGGTCCGCCGCTGGTCAAGGCCGCCACGGGCGAGGTGGTCAGCGCCGAGGATCTGGGCGGCGGCGATGTGCATACCCGTCTGTCGGGTGTGGCCGACTATCTGGCCGAGGATGACGCCCACGCGCTGGCGCTCGCCCGGCGCGCCGTGGCCGGTCTGAACCGCGCCGCCCCGATGAATGTGCAGTGGCAACCCGCCGAAGACCCTGCCTATGATCCGGCCGAGATGCTGG
>NZ_NHBI01000042.1:0-14425 GCF_002167505.1 Sulfitobacter sp. TMED3
TTCGAGTTATACGTCAGCGCAACGCGCATCGCGATGTCCGGCTTTTCAAATGCCGCACCGATTACATATCCGACGGCACCGTCAGAATCGAAGTCTGCACGATACCCGCTGAGCGGCCCGTATCCTGCACCTTGCAGCGCAACAGTCGCATCGACTTCTTGATAGCGCAGACCGCCGTGCATGCTGAAAGAATCGTTAAACTTGTACCGCGCCAAAGCGGTAATCGCGAAGCTGTCCACAGTCGCCTGGGTTCCACCATAGGACGGGGAACTTGGTACTGCGGGGTACAGAACGTCTGACCCGAATGGCTCATCAACGACAACAGCAAAGGACAGCTGATCGGAATACTGATACTTAAGACCGCCGCCAATGACATTGAAATCTTGGGCAATATTGCCTGTATCGCCACCACCGCGCACGTCGGTGCCGTCAATAGAAGGCGAGACGCGGCCAAAGCTGAATTCGAAACGGTTGCCATCTTCGAACAGAATGCCGATGTCTTGGCCGGAACGATCCAATCCCCCCGCGTGCAACGTGGATGCGCTGCTCAACAGGGCCGCCATTGCGATTACTCGATACGTCATCTCTAAATACTCCTCCCCAGAAGCGATGCAGCCACAACACGCAGCCACAATTTATACAGCAACTGAACGGTAGCATGCGTCAATCTGTCAATTCTTGACCAAGGGGAAGTCTGCGCCCCTATGCCAAAACTGTTGCAGTTTCGTTACGAAACGCGGCGGGATTCGATCCAGAGGTTCATGTAATTGCCGGCAAAGATAATCGCGCCGCCGATGAAGACCCAGATATCCAAGGCCTCGGCATAGACCAGCATTCCGATGACGGCAATCAGGGGCAGGCGGACAAAGTCGATCGGGACGACCACTGTCGCAGGCGCAATGGACAAGGCGTTGGTCAGGCAGAAATGTGCCATAAGCCCTGCAACACCGATCAGCAACAACAGCGGCATCTGTGCCACCTCGGGCACCGCGATATCCCCGTCGTAACCGGCCATGATCACGCCAAAAACCAGTTGCGTCACGGTCAGGTAGAACAGGATACAGGTGATCGTCTGGCTGCGCGTCAGCCGCTTGGTCAGCATGATCGTCAGTGCAAAGAATATCGCCGAGGACGCCGCCGTGATCACGCCGGCATTCAGCCCGGCAATCGTCGGNCGGGCAACACAAAGGATNCCNATAAANCCAAGAACCGCCGCCAAAGCCCGCACCTTGGTAAGCCGTTCGCCCAAAATCAGCGGCGACAGGACAATCACCCAAAGCGGAGAAGTGAANTCAAGCGCAAAGACCTGCGCGAGCGGGATCACGGTAACNGCGTAGAACCACAGATTCTGTCCGGTGAAATGCGCCAGATTGCGCCCGATCTGCGTGCCGAAATCGCGCCGGTTGATCTGCCCCCAGGTCCCGTAAACGGTCGCGAGCGTAAACACAGCGATNACGCCCACCAGCGACCGGTACATCATGATCTCGAAAGTATCGAGGCTGCCGCCAAGCTCGCGCCCGGCGACGGCCATCGCAGAGAAAGACGTNATCGACCCCATCATCCACAAAGCNGCCCTTAGCGTCGGGGTCATGGTCTCTCTTCCAAATGGAAAAAAATCCCCGCCGGAGGCATCTTTGTCATGCGGCCGATCACAGCCATTCAAATCATTCCCATTCAATGGTGCCGGGAGGTTTCGACGTGATGTCGTAGGTCACCCGGTTGATGCCCGGAATCTCGTTGATGATGCGCGTCGCGGTCTCGCCCAGGAATTCATGGGTGAACGGATAGTAATCCGCCGTCATCCCATCGACCGAGGTGACGGCCCGCANGGCNCAGGCNAAATCATAGGTCCGCCCGTCGCCCATCACACCCACGGTGCGGACAGGCAGGATCGCCACAAAGGCTTGCCAGATTTCATCATAAAGCCCGTGCTTGCGGATCTGGTCGATATAGACCGCGTCCGCCTCGCGCAGGATGTCGAGCTTTTCGCGGGTAATCTCACCGGGGCAGCGGATGGCGAGGCCGGGGCCGGGGAAGGGGTGGCGGCCGATAANCGACGGCGGCAGACCCAGCTCGCGGCCAAGCTCGCGCACCTCGTCCTTGAAAAGTTCGCGCAGCGGCTCGACCAGCTTGAGGCCCATCTTTTCGGGCAAGCCGCCCACGTTGTGATGCGATTTGATTGTCACCGACGGGCCGCCGGAAAAGGACACGGATTCAATGACATCGGGGTACAACGTGCCCTGTGCGAGGAAGGTGGCATCGCCGACTTCCTTGGCGTGCTTCTGGAACACGTCGATGAACAGTTTNCCGATGATCTTGCGCTTGGTTTCGGGGTCGGACACGCCATCCAGCTCGCCCAGGAACAGTTCCTGTTCGTCGGCGTGGATCAGCGGCATGTTGTAGTTGTCACGGAACATGGTGACGACNTCTTCGGCCTCGCCCTTGCGCAGCAGACCGTGGTCGACNAAGACGCAAGTGAGCTGGTCCCCAATCGCTTCGTGGATCAGCACGGCCGCGACCGAGGAATCGACCCCGCCGGACAGACCGCAGATGACCTTTTGATCNCCGACCTGTTCNCGGATCGCNGCGATNGCCTCGTCGCGGTAGGCGCTCATTGTCCAGTCGCCCTTGAAACCCGCGAGACGCACAAAGTTTTCATACAGGCGCGCGCCATTGGGGGTGTGGTGTACTTCGGGGTGGAACTGCACGGCATAGAAATTGCGCGACACATCGCCGGTNACCGCGAAAGGCGCGTGNGGCGAGGTCCCGTAGACTTCGAAACCGGGGGCGATGGCGCTGACGTGATCGCCGTGGCTCATCCAGACTTGCTCTTTCTCGGTGAGGAACCAGCCTTCCAACAGCTCAAGACGGGCCTCGGAGGGGGTCACATAGGCGCGNCCGAATTCAGCGGTGCCGTGACCGCGTTCAACCTTGCCACCCAGGCAATGCATCATGACCTGTTGGCCGTAGCAGATGCCAAGGATCGGTACGCCAAGCTCGAACACCGATTGCGGNGGCATGGGCGCACCTTCGGCGAAGACCGAGGACGGCCCCCCCGACAGGATCACCGCCTTGGGCGCAAAATCCTTGAGAAAGGCATCATCCACCGTGTTGAACGGGTGGATTTCGCAGAACACATTAAGTTCACGCAAACGGCGGGCGATCAGCTGGGTGACCTGGCTGCCGAAGTCGATGATGAGAAGGCGGTCATGGGAGATATCTGTCATGCAGACTGATTATGGGCGGATGGCCTGCGTGGCAAGAGTGGAGTGGGGGCCAGCCCCCAGACCCCCGGAGTTTATTTTGGCAAAATGAANGGGTCGGCGGATCATGATGTCGGTTTTTGACCTCTAAGGCCGTAAACCGCGTAAAGCCCGCTGCGTGAATGGGGTAGCTAGGCGTCAGTTTTGGCGGAAAGGAAGACCTCATGGCGGAATCAGCAAGACGCGGGCGCGGTGGTGGCGGTGCGGCACGTCGGGCGGCACGCTCGGCTGTGTCCTTCGAGACAGCGAAATACATCGAACGCAACATTCCCAACTACGAGGTGCTGACCGAAGAGGCGCTGCAGATCATCGAGTATAACGCCGATACGGTGTTGGAAGAGATCGGCGTGAACTTTCCCGACAACCCCGAGGCGCTGGCGCTGTGGCGCGCGGCCGGGGCGGATGTGACCGGCGACCGCGTGCGTATCCCCCGCGGNCTGGCACGCGAGCTGTGCAAGACCGCGCCGTCGCAGTTCACCCANCANGCGCGCAACCCCGCGCGCAACGTCGAGATCGGCGGGCGCAATCTGGTGTTGGCCCCGGTCTATGGCCCGCCCTTCGTGCGCGACACCGCCGGGGGCCGNCGCTATGCCACNATGGAAGATTTCAACAAATTCGTGAAGCTTGGCTATATGTCCAAGTGGTTGCACCATTCCGGCGGCACNGTCTGTGAGCCCACCGATGTGCCCGTCAACAAGCGCCATCTGGACATGCTCCATGCGCATATGACGCTNAGCGATAAACCCTTCATGGGATCCGTCACGGAACCGAGCCGCGCGCAGGATTCCGTGGACATGTGCAAGATTTTGTTCGGGGCGGATTTCGTCGACCAGAACACGGTGATGACGTCGCTGGTGAACATCAACTCGCCCATGACGTTTGATGATGTGATGATGGGNGCNCTGAAGGTCTTTGCCGAGAACAATCAGGCGTCGATCATTTCGCCNTTTATCGTTGGCGGCGCGATGGCACCGGTATCCGTGGCAGGGACATTGACGCAGGTCCTGGCCGAGGTCATGGCNGGCATCGCCTATAGCCAGCTGATCCGTAAGGGCGCGCCGGTGATTTTCGGGGCCTTTGTGACCTCGATCGACATGAACTCGGGTGCGCCGACCTTTNGCACGCCGGAGGCCGCGCATATCACCTATGGGGCGGGGCAGTTGGCGCGGCGGATGAACCTGCCATTCCGGTCCTCGGGCTCGTTCTGNGGGTCAAAACTGCCCGACGCGCAAGCAGCCTATGAGACGGCGAACAGTCTGAACATGGGGCTTTTGTCGGGGGTGAACTTTATGCTCCACGCCTGTGGCTGGCTGGAAGGNGGGCTGGTCGCCTCGTTCGAGAAATTCGTGATGGATGCCGATCAGCTGGGCGCGTTGCACCATTTGGCGCGCGGAGTAGAGATTGACGAAAACGCGCAAGCGCTGGATGCGATCCGCGAGGTTGGTCCGGGGGGGCATTATCTGGGATGCGCACACACACAGGCCAACTTTAAGGAAGCCTTCTGGAAATCCGATCTGCTGGACTACAAGCCATTTGAAACATGGTCAGATGAGGGCGCGCGCGATACCCAGTCGCTGGCGGCAGCCCGGGTTGAAAAGCTGTTGGGCGACTATGTACAACCGCCTATGGACCCCGAGACGCGTGCGGCGCTTGATGCCTTTGTCGCGGAACGCAAGGCGGCGGAGCCTGACAGCTTTATGTAGCCGCATCTCGGAAGTTTTCGCGCAAGATCGCGGCCTCGGCAATGAGGGCGATCATCACCTCTATATGACGGACCAGGTTATAGCCTGCGTCCGTCTTTTTACGTCTGGCGTTCAGGTCTGCCTCTATATCGATCAACTGCACCAGCACCACAGCGCTGCGCGGTGGGGGCGCTTTCCCCAGTATCCGGCGCAGGGCCGGGCCGCGGCGATAGCTGCAGGCCCCGATGGTGCCTGCCTGCACCAATATGGCGGGACGGTGGATACCGCGAAGACGAGCTAGAATATTTTGCATAAAATCAAATCCTTACTGACTACGGGGTCATGCCATCGCATGGCCGCTCACGTGCAGGATTTCACGCAGGATACTGGTGTTGCTCGCGCAGCGGGGTCAGCGTGCGTCGCGGTTACAACTGTTTACCACTTGGAAACAATTATGGGTTGTATCGGTAAATATTAACAACTCCATAATCAATTAACCTTTTGGTATTGTGGATAAGGCTGTGGATAACCGCGCCGCCTGAAGAAAGGAGACCGCATGACCCAAGTTTTGAATACGCCGCCGGACCGACGTGGATTGCCCGGATGGGTGCCGGATGCCGCGCGGCATTACGTGTCGCATGTGGAGATGGGCCAGCCGATCCGGGCGCTGGCGCGATCCGCTGAGTGTCACGCCTCTACCATCCTGCGCCAGATCCGGCGGCTGGAAACGCGGCGCGATGATCCGCTGGTGGACGACGCCCTTGATCTGCTGGGGCAGGTCAGCCGTTTTGAAACCCACCCCATGCAGGAGCCCGCCGCGATGAATGACACCTCACCCCCCATGATGCCCGATGATGAAACCCTAAAAAGCGAGGCGCAGCGCATCTTGCGGCGCTTGTGCGAAACCGGTGCGCTGCTGGCAGTCGCAGCCGAGATGGACAAGGCCGTTGTCGTGCGCAGTGGACCGGATGGCGCGCAGACGCGGACTGCCGTGGTGGACCGCTGTGTCGCGCAGGCGATGGCGCTTAACGGCTGGATCGCAAGCGATGGTGAGGGGCGCATCCTGCGCTATCACATCACCGCGGCCGGACGGCATGCGCTGGAAGAGATGCTGGGTCAGGGGCCACAAAACGGTTTTGCCGAAGCCCAAACCAGTTTTGCCCCTGCGCCGCCGCTACCAGAGGGGGCGCGGCAGAAGACAGCGCGGCGCTTGCGCTACACTCTGGCAGAAAGCCCGTTGGCCGCGCTCGCCCGCAGACGCGACGCAAAGGGCGCGCCGTTCCTGTCCGACAGTCTCGTCCAAGCCGGAGAGCGCCTGCGCGAGGATTTTGAACTGGCGCAAATGGGCGAGGCGGTGACGCAGAACTGGGACCGGTTTCTGGCACCGGGCGGGCAGGGCGACAGCGTCAGCTTTGAAGGCAGCGCACCCTCTGCAGCCCGGGCACGGGTGGGATCGGCGCTGGCGGATCTGGGACCGGGTCTGTCGGATATTGTGCTGCGGTGCTGCTGCTATCTGGAAGGGTTGGAAACCACGGAAAAGCGCCTTGGTTGGTCAGCGCGGTCGGGAAAGATCGTTCTGCGTATCGCCCTGATGCGCTTGCGCAAACACTATGCGGAAACGCTTGGCCCCGGGAGTGCTATGATCGGCTAGGCGGCGAATCCGGATCGGCGCGCACCGCATGGCGGCCCCGCAGGTGACAACTGCCTCTTTCATGCGCCGCGCGAACCTACTACATAAGGGGCGTATTCCAAACGGAGCCTGATCATGCGAGACCTGAAAATCCCCGAGCAGCGCCACCCTGAAAAGGCCCGACGCCCCGACAATCCACAGCCGAAAAAGCCGTCGTGGATCCGGGTGAAGGCGCCGGGTGGCAAAGGCTATGCGGATACCGCAAAGATCATGCGCGAGAACAAGCTGGTGACGGTTTGCGAAGAAGCGGGCTGCCCGAATGTCGGCGAATGCTGGTCGCAGGGCCATGCCACCATGATGATCATGGGCGAGGTCTGCACCCGCGCCTGTACCTTCTGCAACATTGCGACAGGGCGCCCGCCGGAAGCGCTGGACATCTTTGAACCCGGGCGTGTGGCCGATGCGGTGTCCAAACTGGGGCTGAACCACGTGGTGATCACCAGCGTGGACCGCGACGACATCGAAGACGGCGGAGCAGAGCATTTTGCCCAGACCATCCGCGCCGTGCGCAAACGGTCCCCGGGCACCACGATCGAGATTCTGACGCCTGATTTCATCCGCTGCGATCCCAAAGTGCTGGAAACCGTGGTCGAGGCGCGCCCGGATGTGTTTAACCACAATCTGGAAACAGTGCCCGGCCTCTACCCCGAGGTCCGCCCCGGGGCGCGGTATTTCCATTCGCTGCGTCTGTTGCAGCGGGTCAAAGAGCTTGATCCGACGATGTTTACCAAATCCGGCATCATGGTCGGTCTGGGCGAGGATCGTCAGTCGGTTATGCAGGTCATGGAAGACATGCGCGCGGCGGACATCGATTTTCTGACCATCGGGCAATATCTGCAGCCGACACCAAAGCACCACGCGGTGGACCGCTTTGTGCATCCCGATGAATTCGCCGCCTATGAAAAATCGGCCTATGGCAAGGGGTTCTTGATGGTATCTGCGACGCCTCTGACGCGGTCGAGCTACCACGCGGGGGATGACTTTGCGCGGCTGCAGGCGGCGCGGTTGGCGAAGCTAGGGTAACTGCATTGCATTGGATTTGAGGGGTGCTGCCCCTCAAACTCAAGCGGTACAATGAGGGGCGCTGCCCCTCAAACTCACGGGGTACAATGAGGGGCGCTGCCCCTCATTGTACCCCGGGATTTACATCCATTTGGAAAGGTTAGAACGGGTTTTTGATCCGTTGGGTCGTGGCCCACTCGGGCCAGTAGCCAAAGTATTCTGCGGTGAAAATCAGCGCGCCGGCCAGGACCACAGCAAAGACGAATTTGACGCGGCCCGCCGAGGGCGGGTGCTGCACCCACCGTTTCATCCGCATCAGCCAAGCGACGTTCATGTAAAACGGACCTTGCCGATAAAGGGCTGGTTGCGGTCGCGCTGTGCGAAATCGATGCCGTAGCCCACAACAAATTCATCGGGAATTTCAAAGCCGATCCAATCGGCCTTCATGTCCACCTCGCGGCGGCTGGGTTTGTCGAGCAGGGCGATGGTTTTCAGCCGTGCGGGTTCGCGCGACATCAGCAGGTTGCGTACGTGATGCAGGGTGTGGCCCGTATCGACGATATCTTCAACGACCAGCACATCGCGCCCTTCGATTGCGCCGCGCAAGTCTTTGAGGATACGGACTTCTCTGCTGCTTTCCATGCCATCGCCATAGCTGGAGGCTTCGAGGAAATCGACCTCGATCGGGAGGTCAAGCTCGCGCACCAGATCGGCGATAAACACGAAAGATCCGCGCAGCAGCCCCACCACTGTCAGCTTTTCGGTGCCTGCGAATTCGCTTTGGATTTCGCGGCANAGNGTTTCGATCCGCGCGGCGATTGCCTTGGCCGAGATCATTTCATCGATGACATAAGGTCGCGTCGTCATGGGTTTTACCTTGAAAAAGGGGGAGATAGGATTTCATAAGGGCTAACTTCATGACAGATGGAAATCAATGCCTACCCATTCAGAGACCCGCGAACTGCCCTACACCGCCCANCAGATGTATGATCTGGTGGCCGATGTGGCGTCATACCCAGATTTTCTGCCCTGGACCGCCGCCGCGCGGATCAAAAGCCGTGAGGATAAGGGNGATCACGAGGTGATGGACGCNGATCTTGTCATCAGTTTCAANGTGTTTCGCGAACGTTTCACCAGCCGNGTGGTGTTGTGGCCAGNGGCCAAGAAGATCGACACCGAATATCTGGATGGCCCGTTCAAATACATGAAATCGAACTGGGCNTTCGAGGACAATGGCGACGGCAGCTGCAAGGTGCATTTCTTCGTCGATTTCGAATTCAAGAACGCGATTTTGCAAAAGATCATCGGCGTCGTCTTTAACGAGGCGATGCAGCGGGTGGTGCGGGCGTTCGAGAAACGCGCGGCNGCNCTNTATGGGGCCGGGGCCTAGAAACNACAAAGGCCCCGNTGCGGGGCCTTTGNGTGGGTCTGNGTTTTCCCNATCANCTGCTTAGNTCATAGGCCCGTTCACCGTGGACGGANAGATCAAGCCCGTTGACCTCGACCTCTTTGCTGACACGCAGCGGGGTGATCGCCTTGCAGANCAGCACCAGCACNACGGTCACCACCGTGGTATAGACNCCNACAATCGCCAGCGACCCCAGTTGTGCGGCCCAGGACCCCGCCCCGAGGGCAGCGATCATGATGGTCCCAAAGATACCACCCACGCCGTGAACCGCGAATACNTCAAGCGTGTCGTCGATCTTGGCCTTGTTGCGGATCAAGACGACCGCTTCCTGGCACAGGATCCCGGCAACCGCGCCGATCAGCAGCGCCGCCCAAGGGCCGACGAANCCCGACGCAGGCGTGATGGAGGCCAGTCCCGCGATGGTGCCTGTGACGATGCCGACCANNGANGCNTTGCCGAATTTGATCCGCTCCCACAGCGCCCAAGTGAGCGAGGCGGTGGCGGCAGAGATATGGGTCACCGTGATCGCCATNGCCGCACCNCCGTCTGCGGCCAGTTGCGAGCCGCCGTTAAAGCCGAACCAGCCGACCCAGAGCATCGCCGCCCCGATCATCACGAAGCCCGGGTTATGNGGCGGGGTGTTGTGGTTNAGGCGTGGNCCAAGGAAGACCGCGAGGATCAGCGCCGCGAGGCCGGCTGTTTCATGCACCACGATGCCGCCCGCGAAATCGCGCACGCCGACCTCGCCAAAGATGCCGCCATCGGCCAGGAAACCGCCGCCCCAGACCCAATGNACCACGGGCGCGTAGCACAGCAGCATCCAGAGACCCGAGAAGAGCATTACAAAGCCAAAGCCGATACGCTCCACATAGGCACCGACGATCAGCGCGGGGGTGATCACTGCGAATGTCATCTGGAAGGCGAAGAACAGAATCTCGGGCAGGGTGCCTGACAGGCTGTCAGCAGTGACNCCCGACAGGCCGATCTTGCCCAAGCCGCCCCAGAGGCCCGATGTGTCNGGACCAAAGGCGATGGAGTATCCGGCGAAGAACCANAGCACGCTCATCAGACAGGCGACGCCGTAGGTATGCATGAAAACGCTCAGCACGTTGCGGCTGCGCACCAGCCCGCCATAGAAGAGCGCGAGCCCCGGTAATGTCATGAACAGGACCAAGGCCGTGGCGGTCATGATCCAGGCCGTATCAGCTGCGTTCATCTTGGTTTCCTCCCGAAAGGTTTTTGATTGCAGACGGGTGAAACGGATGTGCGCGCGCGACAAAAGTTAAAATGTGGGCAAAGCCGGTGATTAAACGGGCATTTCTACATTCGCCACATATTTAGGCAGCAATTTNGCCATNCCGCCTGTTTTGCGGGCGTTATGNAATCGCCTCAAAAATCAGCCCCAAGGCGAAATCGCGGGCAGCGCGGCGGACNTTATCGCGGCCCAATGCGCCGAACTCTTGCGTTTGGGTGGTGATACCGGACGCCGTGGCGAGGCCGAAACAGACGCGGCCTTCGGGCTTATGCTCTGACCCGCCGGGGCCTGCGATNCCGGTGATCGACACGGCGATNTGCGCGCCGGATCGTGCCAAGGCACCNCGCGCCATTTCAAGGGCGACCTGCTCGGACACCGCGCCGTGGGCGGTGAGTGTGTCNGGGCTGACGCCNAGNAGGTCGATCTTGGCGGCATTGGTATAGGTGACAAACCCACGGTCAAAGATCGCGGAGGATCCGGGNAGGTCCGTCAGGGCGGCNGCGACCATGCCGCCCGTGCAGCTTTCGGCGCAGGCGATCATGACCTCGCGCGNGCGGGCGCGGTCCAGAAGGGCGTGCAAATCAGGCAAAGAGNTANACNTGATACAGCACGGCNAGTGCGATCACCCCCAGCAGTGCNAAAATGCCTGCAAAGATATCATCCAGCATCACGCCAAGCGCATCGCCGCGCCGGTCGGCCCAGCCGATGATCAGCGGNTTCCAGATGTCGAACANNCGGAANAGNGCAAAAGCCGCGATCCAGCCGGGCCACATCACAAGGATGTTCATATCCATCGTCCANCTGGCATAGCTGAGCGGCANCAGCGCGACCCATTGGCCCGCAACCTCGTCGATCACGATTTCNGACGGNTCATGATCAGCGCTTCCNGCGGTCATGCGTGCGGTGGCCCACCAACCNGCNGCAAAGGTAANNACGATGCCTGCGATCAACAGCGGCAGCCCNCCGATGACATGGAGCAGCCAGGCCCAGGGCAGCGCCACCAGCGACCCCCANGTGCCCGAGGCAGGGCGGATGTANCCCACCCCCAGAACNGTCGCGATCAGCTTTGCCAAAGTCATAGTTTCACCAATGTTGCTGTGGCCATGCAGGCGATGCCTTCGCCGCGGCCGGTAAATCCCAAACGTTCCGAGGTCGTNGCCTTGACCGACACACGGCTTTCCTCAAGGGACAGGATATCCGCCATCACGCGGCGCATCTCTGCGGCATGAGGCCCCACTTTGGGGTATTCGCAGATCAGCGTGCAATCNACATGGGTCAGGGTGAACCCTTCGCTNCGNGCCAGATCGGCGGCATGGCGCAGAAAGATATGGCTTTGCGCCCCTTTCCACTGCGGGTCAGATGGGGGGAAATGCTGGCCGATGTCGCCCATAGCCAGCGCGCCATAGATCGCATCGGTGACCGTATGCATACCGACATCGGCGTCGGAATGGCCGACCAGCCCCTGATCATGCGGGATATCAACGCCGCAAAGTGTGACGTGATCCCCCGGACCGAAAGCATGTACATCAAACCCGTTGCCGGTGCGAATATCCATCGAAGACTCCAATATGCGGGCGGCGCGNGTCAAATCGCCCGGCACCGTGATTTTCAGGTTATCGACGCTGCCGGGGGTGATGGCAACCGCAACACCGGCGGCGCGGGCGACCTCTACATCATCGGCGGCGATGCCTTCAAAGGCGGCATGNGCGGCGCGGATCGTGGCGGCATCGAAACCTTGCGGGGTTTGGGCGGCATAAAGCGCGGTGCGGTCCTGCGTGCCTGCGACGGCTCCGTCTTCGGCCACCCAAAGCGCGTCGGTGACAGGCAGGCCGGGGGCGGCTGCGGCATCTGTGGCCAGCGCGTCGATCACACCGTCGATGATCTGCGGCGTGACACAGGGGCGGGCGGCGTCATGGATCAGCACCAGATCCGCATCCCCCAGCAGCGCCAGACCGTTGCGCACCGATGCTGCGCGATCCGCGCCCCCTTCGGCGACAAGACAGCCTTGCGCGGTGAACCCGTCGGCCTGCGCCATGTCACTGGCGNTNAATACGATGATGATCCGGTCGACCTGCGGATGCCGCTGGAAAGCCGCAAGCGTGTGGTCGATCACGCGTTTCCCGCACAGCGGCTGCCATTGTTTGGGCACGGCNCCNCCCGCACGGGTGCCCCGTCCGGCNGCCACGATGAGCGCTGCGATTTTCGGTGTCGACGCCATCGCGCGCCCCCTTTGATAAACTCGCCCCGTTCTAAGCCTGCAAAGCGGCCTGTGCAATCNCCCGCNCCCNATGCCTAAATTTTAGGCAANAGGTCAGTTTCTCACCAGCAAAAGCTTTTGGTTTGATTGAGTTTCGGCCCACCCCTCGGTAAACCAAAGGCAATTGCACAAGGATTAAGCGTTTGGATCTCTCGGATCTGCCCTTCAAACTCGACCCGCCCGTTTTGCTGGCTCCGATGGCGGGGATCACTGATCTGCCGTTCCGCACANTGGTGGCGTCTTTTGGCGCAGGGTTGGTGGTGTCAGAGATGGTTGCCAGCGTCGACATGATCAACGCCCGCCCCGGGACGCTGGAAAAGGCCGAACTGGGGCTTGGCGTCGAAGGCACTGCGGTACAGCTGGCAGGACGCGAGGCCGCCCCCATGGCCGAGGCCGCGCGGATGGTCGAAGGGCAGGGCGCGCGNGTGATCGACATCAATATGGGCTGCCCCGCCAAGAAGGTGACCCAAGGCTATTCCGGCTCTGCGCTGATGAAAACGCCCGACCACGCGCTNCGCCTGATCGANGCGGTGGTGAACGCGGTGAACGTGCCCGTCACGCTCAAGACGCGNCTGGGGTGGGACGACAATATGCTGAACGCGCCACAGATCGCCNCGCGGGCCGAAGCGGCGGGGATCACCATGATCACCATCCACGGNCGCACGCGCTGCCAGTTCTATAANGGCTCCGCCGATTGGGCCGCGATTGCGGGTGTCAAACAGGCGGTCTCTGTTCCCGTCATTGCCAATGGCGATATCATCAGCACCGATGCCGCGCGGCAGGCGCTGGCGCAGTCGGGGGCCGACGGTGTGATGATCGGGCGCGGTGCCCAAGGAAAACCGTGGCTGCTCGCTCAGGTGGCCCATGATCTGTTCGGTGCGCCCGCACCGGTTATCCCGCAGGGCGCCGATTTCGCGCGCATGGTGTCCGACCACTACGAGGCGATCATCCGGTTCTATGGCGAAGTGATCGGCCTGCGCGTCGCGCGCAAACATCTGGGGTGGTACATGGACACCAGCAACACCCCCGCTGATCTGCGCCGCGCGGTACTGACCGCGGCCAGCCCCGCCGAGGTGCACCGTCTTATCCCGTCCGCCTGTCTGCCGGACCACCAGTTGGAGGCCGCTTGATGTCGCTGGATACTGTTTTCGCATCGCTGCCCGTGCCCGCCATTCTGATCGATACAGACGACACGATCGCCGAGCTGAACTCGGAAGCCGAAGGGTTTCTGAACGCCTCTGCAAAATCCGTGCGCGGTGTGCCGGTGTGGGACATGATCGCCGTTGATGCCCCGCTGGAAGAGGCGTTCACCCGCGCCCGCGACAATGGCACGCCCTTGTTCGTGAACGATGTTGATGTCGGCAGCGGCCAGCGCCCGCCGGTGCAATGCGCGTTGCACTTCGCGCCGCTGATCGATGCGGCGGGGCAGATGATCCTGATGATCACCCCCCGCGAGATGGCCGGTCGGATGACGCAGAACAATTCGGTCAAATCCGCCGCCAAATCCGCCATCGGCATGGCCGAGATGCTGGCCCATGAGATCAAGAACCCGCTGGCGGGGATCACCGGTGCCGCGCAACTGCTCAGCATGAACCTCAGCACCGAGGATCTGGAGCTGACCGATCTGATCGTCGCGGAATCGCGCCGGATTGTGAAGCTGCTGGAACAGGTCGAACAATTCGGCAACCTGATGCCGCCGGAACGCAAGGCGGTGAACCTGCATGACGCGCTGGACCGCGCGCGCCGGTCTGCGCTGCTGGGGTTCGGCGCGCGCATGAAGATCATCGAGGATTACGACCCCTCGCTGCCGCCGGCCTTGGGCGACAAGGACCAGTTGTTGCAGGTGGTGCTGAACCTGATCAAGAACG
>NZ_NHBI01000043.1:0-14554 GCF_002167505.1 Sulfitobacter sp. TMED3
ACCTTGCGGTTCAGCCCGCCCAGATAGCCGTTGCAGGCCAGGATCACATGGTCCGCCGTCACCCGTCCGCCATCGGTCTGCACAGTGGCGGGGCTGCCTTCGGTGATGTGATGCACGGCGCTGCGTTCATAGATCTCGACCCCTGCTGCCTGCGCCGCCCGTGCCAGCCCGAGGGCAAGGTTGAGCGGGTGCAGATGCGCGGCCCCCATATCCAGAATGCCGCCGCGATAAGCAGGCGACGCACAGACGTTGCGCAGCGCGTCGCGGTCCAACACCTCTATCTGGTCGTAGCCATAGCGGGCCTGCAAGAATCCGGCATAGGCGTGCAGATGCTCTACGTCACCGGCAGAACTGGCGGTCCAGGCGACGCCGGGCTTGAGGTGGCAATCGATGTCATGGGTCTTGATCAGACTTTTGACAAGCGCTTTGGCGTCCTCGCCCAGATCCCATAGGCGCGTTGCGGCATCGCGTCCGACCATCTTTTCCAGCGCGTCCTGTTCGACGCGCTGACCGCTCCCCAATTGCCCGCCATTGCGCCCCGAGGCCCCAAAGCCCACGCGCTGCGCCTCGACCAGCACGACGCGACGACCGGCCTGTGCCAGATGCAGCGCAGCCGACAGGCCGGTATAGCCGCCCCCCACAACGCAGACATCCGCGCGCTGATCGCCCTTGAGCGTGGGGTAGGCATCGGTCGGGGTTGCGGTCGCGGCGTACCAGCTGTCTGGATAGAGGCCCGGCGCGTCGTTTGCGTATAGCAGGTTCATTGCAGATCGGCCCCCTTGGCCGTTTCCAAATGGTCTTAAATCCTCGCCGAAGGCTCCCGCGGGTGCGGCGGGCCTAGACGTTCATCAACAGGTGCTCGCGTTCCCACGGGGAAATCACATGCAGGAACTCTTCGTATTCCGCGCGTTTGACGATGGCGTAGACGCGGGCGAACTCGGGGCCCAACACCTCGTGCAGGGTCGTGGCCTCTTCAAACAGATCCAGCGCGGATCCCAGCACCTGCGGNATATCCCCGTCGCCGTCATAGGCGTCGCCCTTGAATTCGGCTTTGGGCTTTTTCTGTTCCATCAGNCCCAGATAGCCGCAGGCGAGCGAGGCGGCGATGCCGAGGTAGGGGTTGCANTCCATNCCGGCGAGGCGGTTCTCGACCCGGCGCGACGCGGGGCCGGACAGGGGCACGCGGATGCCNGTGGTNCGGTTGTCGCGGCCCCATTCCAGATTGATCGGCGCGGCATGGTCTTTGACGTAACGCCGGTAGCTGTTCACATAGGGCGCAATGACGGCCAGCGCGTCGGGCATGTGGTTCTGCATNCCGGCGATAAAGTGGTAAAACGCGTCCGTCTCGCCGCCTTGCGGGCCGGAGAAGATGTTCTTGCCCGTCGTGGCATCCAGCACCGAATGGTGGATATGCATGGCGCTGCCGGGTTCGTTGGCGATGGGTTTCGCCATGAAGGTGGCATAGCAATCGTGGCGCAGGGCGGCTTCGCGGATCAGACGTTTGAAATAGAANACCTCGTCGGCCAGCCGCACGGGGTCACCGTGGATCAGGTTGATCTCAAGCTGGCCCGCGCCGCCTTCCTGGGTGATNCCGTCAATCTCGAACCCCTGCGCTTCGGCAAAGTCGTAGATGTCGTCGATCACGGGGCCGAATTCATCGACAGCGGTCATGGAATAGGCCTGACGCGCGGCAGCAGGGCGGCCNGAGCGGCCCATCATCGGTTTGATCTCATGCGCGGGGTCGAGGTTGCGCGCGACCAGAAAGAATTCCATCTCGGGGGCGACGACCGNCTCCCACCCTTGCGCGCGATACAGATCGACAACGCGTTTGAGCACATTGCGCGGCGAATATTCGACCGGATTGCCGTCGCGGTCAAAGGCGTCGTGGATCACTTGCAGCGTCCAGTCGCCGGTCCAGGGGGCGGCGGTCGCGGTCGAGATATCGGGCCGCAGGATCATGTCTTTTTCGATGAACCCGTCGGCACCGGCGGCGTCGCCCCATTCACCGGTGATGGTCTGGTAGAAGATGCTGTCGGGCAGGTGGAAATATTCCTGCCGTGCGAATTTTGTGGCGGGCACCGCTTTGCCGCGNGCNATGCCGGGGAGGTCGGGGATGATACATTCAACTTCGTCGAGCCGCTTGCCCTCCAGATATTCGCGTGCTGCGGGGGGAAGCTCTTCAAGCCAGTCGGACATCATAATCTCTCTTTCTTGAGGAAATCTGCAATATGGTCGGCGATTTTTGCATTGTCGGTGGGGGCGTCCAGCAGGGCNGAGGCCGCCTGAAGCTGGTGATCGGGCACCACGCCCTTGCCGCGGGTGCGGATCAGCCCGTCGATAAAGTCTTGGGTGAATTCGGGGTGGGGCTGGATGGTCCAGATCTGATCATCATACAGCAGGGCCGCNTTGGCGCAGAANTCNGANGCGCCGACCACCTTGGCCCCNTCGGGCAGTTGGGTGACCTGATCCTGATGCCAGGCGTTCAGGGCCANGGTCTCTCCGTCGATGGTGTATTCGGTGCGGCCCACGGACCAGCCGCCGGCGAATTTNTCGACCTTGCCGCCAAGGGCNTGTGCAATGATCTGGTGGCCAAAGCAGATGCCGACCAGCGGGCGGCCTGCNTCGCGGATGGCGCGGATCAGCTGTTCCAGCGGGGGGATCCAGTCGTGATCNTCNTAGGCACCGTGTTTCGATCCGGTGATCAGCCAGCCGTCCGCATCNACCGCCGAGGCGGGGAAGTCGCCATCGACCACGGACCAGANCTGGAAGTCGAACCCGTGCCCGCCCAGCANTTTGACGAACATATCGCCATAATCGCCAAGCGCGTCTTTCATGTTGTCGGGGGAGTGGCCGGTTTGAAGGATACCGATTTTCATGGGGGGCATCTGATTACACCGTGTCCAGATAGATTTCGACCTGCTCTTGCGGGGTCAGTTCNTGCATATAATGCAGCTCTTGCCGNTTGGTGAGGATAAAGTTGCGCACCATTTCGGGGGCAAAGATACGCTTTACCTCGGCGGAGTTTTCNAAGGCGTCGATCGCGGATTTCCAGTCGCCGGGGATTTGCGGCAGGTCGGCGGCATAGGCGTTGCCGGTGATCGGGGCGGGGGGCTCTGCCCCGTCCTCGATGCCGTTCATCGCGGCACCCAGCACGGCGGCCAGCATCAGATAGGGGTTCACGTCGCCGCCCGACACACGGTGTTCGATCCGCCGCGCCTTGTGGCTGCCGGACGGGATACGGATGGAGGAGGTGCGGTTCTCGTAGGCCCAAGAGATCCCCGTGGGGGCGTGGGCACCGGGCACCATACGGTCAAAGCTGTTGGCATGGGGCGCAAAGACCAGCGCGCANCCNGCCATGGCNTTCATACANCCCGCCACAGCGTGACGCATGATCGCCGTGCCTTGGGGGCCGCCGTCGTCAAAGACATTGTTACCGTTCTTGTCGAGCACCGAGAAATGCGTGTGCAGGCCCGACCCGGGGTAATCNTCGTAGGGTTTCGCCATGAAGCTTGCGGCAAAGCCGTGGCGGCGGGCGAGGCCCTTGACCAGCATCTTGAACAGCCAGGCATCATCGGCGGCGCGCAGGGCGTCGTCGCAATGCATGAGGTTGATCTCGAACTGGCCCAGACCCGCNTCGGAAATGGCGGTNTCGGCGGGGATGTCCATCTCTTCGCAGGCGTCATAAAGATCGGTGAAGAATTCATCGAACTGGTCCAGCGCGCGGATCGACAGGGTTTCGGCGGCCTTGCGGCGTTTGCCCGACCGCGGCGACAGCGGCACCTGCAGTTTGCGGCCCGAATCGTCGATCAGGAAAAACTCNAGCTCGACCGCGCAGACCGGCGTCAGNCCGCGATCCTTGTAGCGTTCGACCACCGCGCGCAGGGCATGGCGCGGGTCGCCGCCATAGGGGCGCCCGTCCTCGTGGAACATCCAGATCGGCAGCAGGGCCGAGGGCGCATCNAGCCAGGGCATNGGCAGAAAGCCNCGNTCGGTCGGGTGCAGGATGCCATCGGCATCGCCGCTTTCAAACACCAGCGGGCTGTCGTCGATGTCTTCGCCCCAGATATCGAGGTTCAGCACCGACATCGGAAAACGCGTGCCGTCCTCTACCACCTTGTCGGCAAAGCGCGTGGGGATGCGCTTGCCGCGGGCCTGACCATTGAGGTCGGCGGCGGCCACACGGATTGTGCGGACCTGAGGATGTTTGCGGAGCCAGTTTTTCATATCACACCTTGCAAGCGGCGGGCATGAACGGCGTTCTTACAACGTGAAAACCGGGGGTAGCGCCCACGCGCTAAATAATTTGATCAAAAAACAGATACTACCGGATCAGATTTAGACGCAAGCGAATTTTCCGCACCGCAGCCTGAGGCACATGGCGGTTCAAACGGCGGTTGATCAGCCCGAAGATGGCGATGATCACCAGCGTCAGCAAAATGAAGTAGCCCGCCAGAATGGGGTAGGGGATAAACGGGTTAAACGTCTTATCCGCGAAATAGCTGGCGTAATACAGCGCGTCCCCACGTTGTTGCAGCGCCGGAAAACCGGTGAAAAACACCAGCGTTGTCGCATGAAACAGGAAGATCGCCTCGTTTGTGTAGGCGGGCCATGCCAGCCGCAGCATGGTGGGCCAGATGATGCGCTTGAACCGCGGCCAGCCGGAAATGCCGTAGGCATCGGCAGCTTCGGTGTCGCCCTTGGGGATGGATTGCAGCGCGCCATAGAAAATCTCGGCCGAGTAGGCAGAGGTGTTGAAGAACAGAACAATCAGCGCCCCAAGCCACGCAGAGGTGAACATATCAAAGAACGGGTGCACAGATTTTAGGCTAAGGAACAGGAAATAGCCAAAGAAGAACTGGATGAACAAGGGCGAGCCGCGGAACAGGAAGATAAACCACTCCGCCGGTTTACGCAGCCAAGGGCTGGGGTGGGCCTTGGCCACGGCCAGCGCGGTCGCCAGCAGGAAGCCGCTGACCAGCGCGAAAAAACCGTAGTAGATGTTCCAGATCATGCCCGACCCGATCAGGGTGAACTGGTCACACAGCGTAAAGTCGCTGCGCGGCAGCAGCCGTTCGCCATAGCCAAGCGAGCGCAACCCGTAGGATTGGATGGTTTCCCAACAGGTCATGCCGCTGCCTTTCGCTGTGCTTCGCCGCCGGCGGTGGCCTGACCCTTGGTCAGACGGCGCATCAGCCGGTCNAGCACGATTTCAGACACACGGGTAAAGCAGAGGTAGAACACCAGCAGCGCCAGAAAATACCACATGCGCCAGTCGGGATGGGGGTAATCGGTAAAGCGCGGGGTCTTGGCTCCGCCCAGATCNCGCGCCCAATANACGATGTCNTCGACGCCCAGCAGGAACAACANNGGGGTGGCCTTGATCAGCACCATCCACAGGTTCCCCAGACCGGGCAGCGCATAGACCCACATCTGCGGCACAAGGATACGCCAGAAGGTCTGGCGCGGGGTCATGCCATACGCCTCGCCGGTCTCGATCTGGGCGCGNGGCACAGCGCGCATCGCGCCATAAAGNACATTGGCGGCAAAGGCCCCGAAAACGATNGCAAANGTCAGCACCGCGAGCGAAAAGCCATAGGCCTCGTGGACCCATTGGGCAGAGTTGCCAAGCGGCATCTTGGCGGCCTGACAGACGATAAAGTCGCTGCCCTGACGGATCGGCTGATCCCAGTCGGGGCATTTCACCTTGTGGCGCAGGTATTCNATNCCCTGATCCAGCGCGATGACAAAAAACAGGAAGAAGGCGATGTCGGGCACGCCGCGCACAATGGCGATATAGGCGCGGCCCAGCCATGACAGCGGCGCAAAGGGCGACCGCGCGGCCATCGCGCCGCCAAAGCCAAAGGCAAGTGCTGCGGGGGCGGTGATGGCGAGCAGNAGCAAGACGGTGCCGAATGCACCATAAAAGGCCAAATGCTTGCCCGTGGTCAGGTAGCACGTCAGCCANGACAGGCCGGAAAGCGTTTCTGGGTCGGTGCAGGCAAAAATGGCGNAATGTCCCGGTGGTATGCGCCCTTTGGCGGGCGTCTGGATTTGGGTCTTTAATCAGATCGGCAGGCAGAGAAAANGGGCGGCNTCTGCGCCGCCCCGATCAAGATCAGAATGTTTTAGCGTCTTCGCCGAACCATTTGATGATCAGCTTGTTCAGGCTGCCATCGTCCTTCATGGACTGGATCGCGGCGTCNAATTTCGCTTTCAGCTCTGTGTCGCTTTCGCGCAGGCCAAGGCCGATGCCGCCGCCCAGTGGCACGTCGTCACCGACNAAGACCATCTCGCCGCCGGATTCCTCGACCGTGGGGACCAGCGCGTCCTTNTCGGCGAAAACCGCATCCGCTTCGCCATTGTTCACGGCTGCGACGGTTTCATCATAGGTGGCGAATTCCAGCAGGGTGGCACCGGATTCAGCCACGTGACCGGCNTGGATCGTGCTGGTCTGTGCTGCAACAACACCGCCCATCACATCGGCATCCGCCGATTTCGCCGCATAGGCGGAAGCCGCGGGCGGGAAGTAGTTCTGTGTGAAATCAATCACTTCCTCACGCTCGTCGGTGATGCTCATACCGGCGATGATGGTGTCGTAGTTGCCCGATGTCAGGTTCGGGATGATGCTGTCCCATTCGTTGGTNACCCATTCGCAGGTCAGCTCGGCGCGGGCGCAGAGCTCGTCACCGACTTCGCGCTCAAAGCCGTCTACTTCGCCCGCGTCATTCAGGAAGTTATAGGGAGGGTAGGCCCCTTCGGTCCCCATGCGGATGGTCTTGCCGTGGGCGTCTGCCATGGCGAAACCGGTGCTGAGCGCCAGTGCGGCGGTTGCAAGAACGAGTGTTTTCATTTTTNAAGTCTCCCAGTTTATTGTTTTTAGGTGGTTTTACTCTGCGTGAGTGGCCGAGAGGAACCCGCGCAGACGTTCTGATTTAGGGGCGCCGAACAGGTCTTCGGGGGCCCCTTGTTCTTCGATCAAACCCTGATGCAGGAANACGACGTGATCCGAGACATCGGCCGCCAGTTTCATATCATGGGTTACGATCATCATGGTCCGCCCTTCGGCGGCCAGATCCTTGATGACTTTGACGACCTCTTGCTCAAGCTCGGGGTCCAGCGCCGAGGTCGGTTCGTCGAATAGCAATGCTTCGGGCTCCATACACAGCCCGCGTGCGATGGCGGCGCGNTGTTGCTGGCCGCCCGACAGTTGCGCCGGAAAGACATCGCATTTGTCGCCAATNCCCACNTTGTCGAGATAGGCCCGNGCGGCGGCCTCAACCTCGGCNCGGTCGCGGCGCAGGACGGTCAGCGGGGCCTCCATCACGTTTTGCAGGATCGTCATATGGGACCACAGGTTGAACTGTTGGAACACCATCGACAGGTTCGTGCGGATGCGCAGCACCTGTTTTGGATCGGCAGGGCGGCGGNGGNGGCCGGTGCCTTTCCAGGTGACCGCCTCGCCGTTGAAGCGCAGATCGCCCTCTTGGCTGTCTTCCAGCAGGTTACAGCAGCGCAGCAGCGTCGATTTGCCGGAGCCGGACGACCCGATCAGCGAGATGACGTGCCCGCGCGGGGCCTTGACCGACACCCCCTTGAGCACCTCCAGAGGGCCATAAGCCTTGTGAAGATTGTTGATCTCAATAACGGGGGGCTGATCTGTCACTGTGCTGCCTTATTGTGCATTCCGCAGCAAGTTAAGGTGATTTCAAGGGGGATTTGCAATCCAGAACTTGGGTTTTGCCCAATAATTCAACGGTTGACCCCGCGTAAATTCACCGCCTGCGCGTAAACTAGTCTTTGTCTTCAATCTGCTTGCGCACGATGGCGCTGTCGGTGTCTGTGACCCCCAGCAAGTTGGCCACCAAACGCAGCAATGCGTTTTCCTCGTCAGAGCGGCTGCCATCGGCCAGCACGACTTCCCACAGGGCTTTGATCACGGCAAGGCGGTCGTCATAGGGGACGGCATCCTTGATCGCGCGGGTAAAGCGGACTGTATCGGGGGCTTCGGCTTCCAGCGCTTCGGCGTCNGCCCGCAGNGAGGCGGTGCCGTCAGCGTCCAGCGCATAGCGTTTCGCGATGATNTGGTCGATGCGCGCGCGCTCGGACGGGGCGTAATCATTATCCGACTTGGCGATGCGCACCAAAAGCGCGGTCAGCGCAAGGCGGGCATCCCCATCGGGAAGCTGGGCGGGATCNGGCTGGGTCAGCCGTTTGATGAATTCTGCGAACATGGGCGTGATATAGAGCGGTTGCGGCGCAAGGCCAAGGTCACAAAGCGTTCAGCGCTTTTTCGCGGGCGGCGGTCATGTCGGCGTCGCTNAGGCCAAGCGCGGTNTCAATCGCCAGCAGCTGGATCTCTTCGTCGTCGTCACGTGCNCCATCGGCCAGCGCCACAGACCACATCGCATCGCCAAGCGCCTTGCGGTCNTCATAGGGGACTTCCTCGCGCAGGATCTGGGCGAATTCGGGCGTACCGGGGGCGTGGCGTTCCAGNGCTTCGCAGGTGGCGCGCAGTTTCGCGGCCTCGATCGGTTTCAGNCCAAAGGTCTGGGCGAGGATGCGGTCGATCTGNCCCACTTCGGCNGCGCGGTAGGTGCGGTCGGCCAGCGCCACACGCACCAGCAACGCNCCAAGGGCAAGCTGGGGGGTCGGCTGTGGCAGNGGCTTGGGGTCCGGCTTGCGGCGGGGGAATAGACGTTCAAACATGGCAACTCTTTATCCTTACGGGCACATGAGGCTAACCCGATTCCGCGCGCAGCGTTCCGTTTTTCCCATATTCGCAAAGGGGTGATGTATAAAAAGCGCAATGCCGCAGGGGCAGGCGGGGCGGGGGCGTCNGGGGGNCTGTCGNGGCCTNAGGCGTCATANCCTTCGACGATGACCAGATTNCCNTCNGANACGGANGACCGGATATCCTTGGCCGCCTGATAGCCCTCGCTTTCATAGCAGGCCACCGCATCGGCCAGCGAGGCAAATTCGATCACCACGATGCGCGGGTGCGACGTGCCTTCGCGGATGTCGGGCGCGGCCCCACGCACCAGAAACTTCGCCCCGAAATCGGCAAANGGCTTGGCGTTGGCGGCGCGGTATTTGTCGTAGACTTCGGCATCATGCACGTCGACGTTAGCGATCCAGTAACCTTTGGGCATCGGNGGCTCCTTATCGGGGTAGGGTTTTGAACTTGGCCGCCAGACGGGCCGCTTCTTCTTTCAGCCCNAAGGGCGGGTTCAGCACGAACATGCCAGAACCGACCATCCCGTGACCGGGGCGGGCAGGGGCAAAGCTGACCTCGTGACGCAGGGCCTCGGGGTGGGCCCCCATCAGCGCGCTGAGCATNGGTTGATGCGCTTTATTGGTCAAAATCGGATACCATAGCGCGATGATGCCGACGTTCCACGCGCGCGCCAGCTTGCCNATGTGGCGCGGGATATCNGCNTAGTCTGTCTTGATCTCGAAGCTGGGGTCGATCAGCATCAGGCCACGGCGCGGNGTGGGCGGGGTCAGGGCGAAAGCCATGTCGAACCCGTCGCGGTGGTGGCATTTGACGTCATAGGGCGACATNGCCAGATCAAGNGCNGCATGTTCNCCGGGGTGCAGTTCGGCCAGATGGATGCTGTCGCTGTCGCGCAGCAGCTTGGCCGCCANCAGGGGNGANCCGGGNTAGGNGTCTGCGCCATGTTCACCGGTGATCTGGTCAAGCACCTGTGCGTAAGGNTGCGCATCGTCGAACCAGCCGCGCACGCGGCCAATGCCCTGCGCCGCCTCGCCTGTTTTCAGCGCNGGNGTGTCGGANAGGTCATACAGCGCGCGCCCCGCATGGGTTTCCATATAGGACAGCGGTTTGTCCTTGCGGGTCAGATACCCCAACATCCACGCCAGCAGGCTGTGTTTGTGAACATCGGCNAGATTGCCGGCGTGGTAGATATGTTGGTAGCTNAGCATGCCGTTGGCCGCCTTTCGCGAGGGTCAGACCAGCCGCGACATTTCCTTGGCGGCGCGGATGAAATCCTTGAACAAGGGGTGCGGATCAAAGGGCTTGGATTTGAGTTCGGGGTGGAACTGCACNCCGATGAACCACGGGTGATCNGACCATTCCACGATCTCGGGNAGCATGCCGTCGGGCGACATCCCCGANAAGGTAAGACCCGCTTTTTCAAGCTGCTCGCGGTAGGCGGTATCGACCTCGTAGCGGTGGCGGTGACGTTCGTCGATGGACGTGGTGCCATAGACTTTGGCCACGTTCGACCCTTCTTTCAGCGTCGCGTCATAGGCACCAAGCCGCATGGTGCCGCCTTTGTCNTCGTCGACCTTGCGTTCAACNTTNTGGTTGCCCTGCACCCATTCCTTGAGGTGGTAGACCACGGGCTCGAACCGTTTCTTGCCGGTGGATTCGTGGTCGAATTCTTCCGAGCCTGCGGTCGTCAGACCGGCCACGTTGCGCGCGGCTTCGATCACGGCCATCTGCATGCCCAGACAGATCCCCAGATAGGGGACTTTCTGCTCGCGGGCATATTGCGCCGCCTTGATCTTGCCCTCGGTGCCGCGTTCGCCAAAGCCGCCGGGCACGAGGATCGCGTGGAAGCCTTCGAGGTGGGCCGATACATCATCGCTTTGATCAAAGACCTCGGCATCGACCCAGTCGATCTTGACCTTGACGCGGTTGGCCATGCCCCCGTGGGTCAGCGCCTCTGCAATCGACTTATAGGCGTCTTCCAGCTGGGTATATTTGCCGACGATGGCGACGTTCACTTCGCCTTCGGGGTTGTGCACGCGGTCAGAGACATCGCGCCAGACCGACAGTTCGGGCTTGGGTGCGGGGGAGATATCGAAAGCATCCAGCACGGCCTGATCCAGCCCTTGCGCGTGATAGGCCAGCGGCGCGTCATAGATGGTTTTCAGGTCATAGGCCGCGACCACGGCCTCTTTGCGGACGTTACAGAACAGGGCGATTTTCTCGCGCTCTTTCTCGGGGATGGGGTGTTCGGAGCGGCAGACCAGAATATCGGGCGCGATCCCGATGCTTTGCAGTTCCTTGACGGAGTGTTGCGTCGGCTTGGTCTTCAGCTCGCCGCTGGCCGCGAGATAGGGCAGCAAGGTGAGATGCATGAAGATACACTGGCCGCGTGGCTTGTCGTGGCTGAACTGGCGGATCGCTTCGAAGAAGGGCAGGCCTTCGATATCGCCGACGGTGCCGCCGATTTCACACAGCATAAAGTCGACCTCGTCATCGCCGACATGCAGGAAATCCTTGATCTCGTTGGTGACGTGGGGAATCACCTGAATGGTCTTGCCCAGATAGTCGCCGCGCCGCTCTTTCTCGAGCACGGTGGAATAGACCCGACCCGAGCTGATCGAATCCGTCTTGCGCGCGGCCACGCCGGTAAAACGTTCGTAGTGGCCCAGATCCAGATCGGTTTCAGCCCCATCGTCGGTGACGAAAACCTCACCATGTTCAAAGGGCGACATCGTGCCGGGATCGACGTTCAGATAGGGGTCCAGTTTGCGCAGACGGACGGAGTATCCGCGCGCTTGCAACAAGGCCCCCAAGGCCGCAGAGGCAAGGCCTTTGCCAAGGCTGGAAACCACACCACCGGTGATGAAAATATAGCGTGCCATGTGATGAAGGCCCCCGTGAGTTCAGATTTGATGCGGCAAAAGCCAAGCAATTGAGCTGCGGAAAACCGCAGCATCACGGGACTTAAGCCTAACAGGATTCGGATGGAAAAAGCAAGGCCAAGCCGCAACATCCTGTTGCGTATCTTGGCCCAACCTCAAGCTGTTGTAGTGTCTGGATTAATCCGCAGTCGGCACTTGCGGTGTATTTTCCGCAGGTGTCGGTGGCAGCAGCGCGTCGGCATCGGGCAGCGCTGGTGCGTCACCCTGGTTCAGCGCGGGTGGCGTGCCGCCCAGACGATCGATAACCGAAGACCCGGCAGATTTTTCAGCCGCGATGATGGTCAGCGTGATCGAGGTCACGATAAAGGCCGCGGCCAGAACCCAGGTCAGTTTGCCCATGGCTGTGGCTGCTGCACGACCGGAAACGGCCCCGCCGCCACCGCCGCCGCCCATGCCAAGGCCGCCCCCTTCGGACCGTTGCAGCAACACGACTGCAATCAGGCCAAGGGCCAGAATGAGATGGACAATCAGGACTACATTTTCCATGGGTACCTACGGCTCTGCGTTTTGGACTTTGGGCGTGTCTAGGCAAGTTTGCCTATGGGGGCAAGGGAGGATTGGCACCCGCGGTGCCGCTTGGGCGGAAAGCCCGTGTGAAAGCCCCCTCAGGTTTCCACATCGTCCACGTCTGCCTGACCGGATACCGCCCTGCGAAAGATGCTCCAGCTGAGGCCGATGCCCAGCACAAAGCTCAGCGCGACAAGGCCGAGCCAGAGGTTAAAGCTGCGGTTGTCCAGCCTTAGGATGCCCAGATCATAAAGCACCCAAAGGCTTGACCCCACGAGCGCCAGCACCAGCAGCATCCCCAGCCCGCCGATAGAGCGCAGCGTCGCGCGGAGATAGATCACGTAGCCGATGAACAACAAAAGCCCCAGCAGCACCGCGATGGACAGGTTCATATGCCCGTATCGCTGCGCCCAGGTGACATAGTTATAGGGGGTCGGGTTAAAGGTCGCGGCCAGCAAGACAAAGGCGCAGGCCCAACGTATGATGAATCCCATCTGCGGTACTTCCTTCTTTGATCCGGCATGGAATATCGGTGCAGCCCAGGCAAAGTCTATGGCCCGATGCGAAGTTTCACGGCCCCAAGCTGATAAATGCCCAGAAAAATGACGCGGCGGCGTTTTGGCTGCATTTTACAGTTTCGGTCCCCGACGGTCGTCGCTATACCTCCACGGGTTTGCACGGTTATTTGAACTGTTAAAGGAATATCTTCATGGCCAACGTCGTAGTCGTAGGCGCCCAATGGGGCGACGAAGGAAAAGGCAAAATCGTGGACTGGCTCAGCGAACGGGCCGATGTCATCGCGCGTTTTCAGGGCGGCCATAACGCGGGCCACACATTGGTCATCGACGGCAAGGTCTACAAGCTGCACGCGCTGCCTTCGGGCGTTGTTCGCGGCGGCAAGCTTTCGGTCATCGGTAACGGTGTTGTGCTGGACCCGTGGCACCTGCTGAAAGAGATCGAGACGATTCGCGCCCAAGGCGTAGAAATCACGCCGGAAACGCTGATGATCGCGGAAAACACGCCGCTGATCATGCCCTACCACGGCGAGCTGGACCGCGCTCGCGAAGAGGCCGCGTCCAAGGGGACCAAAATCGGCACCACCGGTCGCGGCATCGGCCCGTGCTACGAGGATAAAGTCGGCCGCCGCGCCATCCGCGTCGCCGATCTGGCCGATACAGCCACGCTTGAAGGCCGCGTCGACCGCGCGTTGCAGCACCATGATCCGCTGCGCAAGGGTCTGGGCGTCGAAGCCATCGACCGCGACGGGCTAGTTGAACTGCTAAAAGAGATCGCACCGAAGATCCTTGAATACGCAGCACCGGTCTGGAAGGTGATGAACGAAAAGCGCAAGGCCGGTAAGCGTATCCTGTTCGAAGGGGCGCAAGGCGCGCTGCTGGACATCGACTTTGGCACCTATCCTTTCGTCACGTCGTCGAACGTGATTGCAGGGCAGGCGGCGACCGGTGTCGGCATCGGACCGGGCGCGATCAACTATGTGCTGGGCATCGTCAAAGCCTATACCACCCGCGTGGGCGAAGGCCCGTTCCCGACCGAACTGCATGATGCGGACGGTCAGCGTTTGGGCGAGCGGGGCCATGAATTCGGCACCACCACCGGGCGTAAGCGTCGCTGTGGCTGGTTCGATGCGGCTTTGGTGCGCCAGACTTGTGCGACCAGCGGCGTCACCGGCATCTCGCTGACCAAGCTTGACGTGCTGGACGGGTTTGAAACGCTCAAGATCTGCACCGGCTACGAGCTGGACGGGCAGCAGTTGGACTATCTGCCCACAGCGGCCGACCAGCAAGCCCGCTGCACCCCCATCTACGAGGAAATGCCCGGTTGGTCCGAAAGCACCGAAGGCGCGCGTAGCTGGGCCGATCTGCCCGCGAACGCGATCAAATATGTGCGCCGCGTCGAAGAGCTGATCCAGTGCCCCGTGGCGCTGCTGTCCACCTCGCCAGAGCGGGACGACACGATTCTGGTCACCGACCCCTTCGCCGATTGATCTGACACGCCGGGGCCCTTCGGGGCCCTTGGCACATGATGAAAGGACGACATGATGGCCCTTGGATATAAAGCACGCCGCCGGTGGGCGCTGGTCATTCTGCTGATTGGTCTGCCGCTCTATATCATTGCGGCGGTGGTCACCGTGTCGCTGTTTGACCGGCCACCCTTCTGGATCGAACTGGTGATCTATATCGCGCTTGGCGTGGTCTGGGCGATCCCGTTCAAATTTGTGTTCAAGGGGATCGGTCAGGCGGACCCGAACGCGGATCACGACGCGGAATAACCCGTTTCGCCTGCACGTCTTACCGCGTTGCTAATCACAATTATCGCATAAAAAAACGGCCCCCTCGGGGGCCGTTTTTCG
>NZ_NHBI01000044.1:0-37993 GCF_002167505.1 Sulfitobacter sp. TMED3
GCCTTAGCCGCCGCAGCCGCCGATTGTTACTTTGACAGTGCTGGTCGCCTTGGCGAAAGAGCCGTCGGCCAGCTTGGCGATGGCCACCACATCCTGCGTGCCCGCCAAGCGGATGCGGGTGGAGGCGTGCTGCGACGCGGCCAGCGGGCCGAACTTGAAGCTCGCCACAGGTGGCGTGGGGTTACCAAGCGCCAGCACCATGATTTCAGTGGCACCGGGGGCGTCGACCTCGATCGGGACGGTATTGCCGTTTTCCGCAATCTCGGGGGCGGTCAGGGTCACGCCGGTATCAGCCATCTCTGCACCCCCGGTGAAGGCAGCAATCGCGTCATCCCCGGCAGCGGCCACGGCCAGCTTGGGCAGGGACAGTGCGGCAAAGGCACCTGCCCCCATCGCAATCGCACTACGTCGTGTAAATTCCATTATCATCACTCCTGGTCAGATCCCGCGCGGTGGGGTTCTTAGTCTTTCAACGTGGCAAGATAGGCCACGACATCCTCGATCTGCTGGGCGGCCAGAAGAGGCCCCAGCGTGTCGTCGGCCGCCTTGCCGGTATAGCCCTTGCCCGGACGGGTATAGCCGCTGTCCTTGTAGAACGCGGGCATCATCGTCCCCTCGAACAGCATCTTCGCGTTGGCGACGATGCCGCGCAATTCAGCCTCGGTCCAGCGGTCCCCCGCGCCATCCAGCACCGGGCCGATTTCGCCCTGGAACGGGACATCGGGCAAAGCGCTGACCTGATGGCAGGCGACGCAGTTGCCAAGCTTTTTGCTGCCCACGATCTTGGCCCCCTCTTCGGGGTTGCCGGGGGTGCCGGTCAGCGATTGTTCAACCGCGCCATACTCATCATAGACCACGTCACCGGGGGCCACGTCGGCCGCATGCGCCGCCGCAGCAAAGCCGACAGAGGCCACTAGGGCAAATACGGAAACTTTCATGCGTCCTCCCACAGACATTCCTTTTCAAAAGCCTACCCCCCGCGCCAAAATGACGCAACTATAAATTCATCTTATTGAATTTTTTATTGAAGCACGGCATTTAGCGGATCCTCGCCCTTATTCCTGCTCTTCAACGAGCATACGCGCGTGATATTTCTGGAACGTCTCGTCCCCTTCATATCCCTTGTCGACGATCCACTTCATCATGTGAAAGGTCGTCGCCGGACCAAAGGCACCAGGCACCGTCGCGACCGCCGCTTCAACGGCCGTCTGCCCTTCCTCCACGGTCTGGGGGAAATACATCAGCGTCGGCGTGAACATCTGACGCCATTTGCGCACCATGTCCCTCTCGGGCAATGTCTCTCCGTCAAAGTCGGTGACCTCGACATCGCCGAACATGTTGATCTGCACGACAAAGAAGTTCTCGCGCAGGTAGGCATCGATCTTGGGCAGCGGGAAAACCTCTTCGTGCATCTTGTTGCAGTAGATGCAGCCGCGCTGTTCGATGATAACCATCAGCCGCTTGCCCTCGTCCGTCGCCTCGGCCAGATCGTCGCGCAGATCTTTGAAGGTCTCACGCATCCAGGCGGTCTTGTGCAAACCATCATCCCCCAGGGTCGCGGCACTGCCCGCAGTCACCATACAAGCGACAGCCGCCAGCGCGGCCAAAGCGTTTCGGATCATCTTCATCAAAAGTCCCTCCGGTTGTTAGCCAATGGCGCTGAAAACGGGGAAGGTTTCAAGCATCCACTGCGCAATATAGTTGATCGAGTTGGTGGCAATCAGCAGGCCAAAGACAATCAGCAGAACCCCCATCGCCTTTTCTACCGTGCCCAGATGTTGCCGGAACCCCGCCATCCAGCGCATGAACGGCCCGATGAACAGCGCCGCCAGCACGAAAGGCGCGGTCATGCCCAAGCCGTAGGTCAGCAGCAAAAGCGCGCCCGAGCCCGCCGTCTCGGCCCCCGCGGCGGTGAACAGGATGGCCGCAAGCACCGGCCCGACGCAAGGGGTCCAGCCAAAGGCAAAGGCCAGCCCGATCACATAGGCCCCCAGAAAACTGGTTGCCGTCGTGTTCCCCGCATCCGCACGAAACTGGCGATATAGAAAACCGATACGGATCACGCCCAGAAAATGGAGCCCCATCGCAATGATAACAGCCGCAGCGACCCATCGCAAAATATCGAAATAGTCCCGCACGATCTGCCCAAAGGTCGTGGCCACCGCCCCCAGCCCGACAAAGATCGTGATAACCCCCGCTGCAAAGAACAGCGCCGCGATCACCGCGCGCCGGCGCACGGCGGCATCCACCGGCCCGTCCGCCGTGATCTGGTTCATGCCGACGCCCGCCAGATAGCTCAGATAAAAGGGCACGATCGGCAGGATGCAGGGCGACAAAAAGGACAAAAGCCCGGCAAACGCCGCGCCCAGAAAGGTGATTTCAAGCATGCAGGTTGCCTTTCTCTTGTACCATTCACATATTCACATTAAGTATTTTGAAATCAACAGGTGAATTTCCTATGCGGTTGCGCACTGCTTTCTTGTCTCTCTCGGTGGCCGCAGGCCTTGCGGTTTCCCCCGTGGTCGCAGCGGCCCAGACCGCGCTGATCATGGTCGAGGAACAGGGCTGCGTGTGGTGTGCCCGTTGGAATGAGCAGATCGCCCCGATCTATCCCAAGACCCAAGCGGGCAAGGCAGCCCCATTACGCCGCGTTGATATCAACGATGACAAACCCGCCGATCTGCACTTTGCCCGCGGCCTACATTACACGCCGACGTTCGTGTTGATGGTCGACGGCCATGAGGTGTCGCGCATCGAAGGCTACCCGGGCGAAGATTTCTTTTGGGGCGTTCTGGAAAAAATGCTATCCGACGCCAAATTGATGCCAGACCCCGACAAAAGCTAGCGCCCCTTGCGATATGCGCACGCCAATCCCCCTTTATCCAGCCAAGGATGTTAACCAGTGGGTAACCCCGGTTCCGACACAGAAATGAGCCAAGCCGATCGGGACCGTATGGCCGAAAACGCCGCACGTGCCTCTAACTTCCTCAAGGCGATCAGCCACGAGGGGCGGTTGATGATCCTGTGTCACCTCTCTGCAGGCGAAAAATCCGTCACCGAGCTGGAAGAGCTGCTGTCCGCCCGTCAGGCGGCGGTATCCCAACAGCTGTCACGCTTGCGGCTTGAAGGGCTGGTAACGCCACGCCGCGACGGCAAAACGATCTTTTACAGGCTGGCCGATGACCGTCCGCAAAAGATCATGGAAGTCGTCTATGATATGTTCTGCAAACCGGACAGCGACGCGTAAACGCGGCTCAGACCTGCTCCAGATACGTCAGCAGCCGCGCTTCCGAGGCGAATAGCCCGGTCTTGCGCCCGACCTTGATCTCGGGGGGCGCTTCGCCCGCCAGATCGATCACCGCCGGATGGATATAGCTGTTGCGCGCCACGGTCGGCGTATTGCTCAACTGTGCGGCGGCGGCTTCGGCCAATTGCTTGATGGTGGCCTGCCCCTTCTCGGCGGCCTCGAAGGCGGCAACGGTGCCCGCCCATGTTCGGAACGTCTTGGCGGTGAAGTCGTCGCACCCCGTTGCTTCGGCGATATAGGCGTTCAGTCCGGCTGAGTTCAACTGATGCACCTCGCCCTGCGCATCGGCCCATGTCAGCAGCTCCGCCCCCGGCAGATCGTTAATTTTCTCCAGCGTTTTGGCCAGCGTCCGGTCGTTGATCTGCCGCCGCACCTTCTTGCCGCCCTTGGCCGTATAGCGCAGCCGGATCACATTCCCGTCGAGTTTGACATGGCGCGACCGCAGGGTCAGCGTGCCATAGCTGCCATTCTCGCGCGTGTAGTCCGGATTACCCACCCGCAGCGACGCGCGGTCGATCAGCGTGACGGCGCTGGCCAAGGCAAAGCTGCGCTCCCCTGCCTGCTGATCCAGATCGCGGGCGACAAAGCGGCGCAGGCGCGGCAAAGCATGCGCAAAATCCACCAGGCTCGCGAATTTCGTCTCTGCCTGCGCCTCTGACCATTTTTCATGATAGCGATATTGTTTGCGATTNCGGGTGTCGCGCCCCGTGGCCAGCAAATGCCCGTTCNCCAAAGGCGTCATCCACACGTCTTCATAGGCGGGCGGCACCGCCATCGCTTCCAGCCGCGCGCGCTCTTCTCCGCGGGCNATGGTNGTGCCGTCCGGTGCCTTATAGGTAAACCCGCGCCCGCGNCGCTGACGCGAAATGCCGGGGCGGTCATCGCCATANTAGGTCAGCCCCGCGCCGCCCATATGTCAGGCGGNCTCGACTTCCGACGATAGCTTGAGCACCTCATCCCCGTCGTCTTGCTCGATCAACAGCGCCGGATCATCATCGGACCCGTTGCGCGTGACCTCGGACCCTTTCAACGTACGGGTCACACTTTTGGTAAAGCGGTCTGTCACCTTGCCACTGGCAGTGCCCTGCCCCCAGTCCCATTTGACCTTGGTGCCCTTGGATATCCCTGACATCGTCGTCCCCTCTGCACTGTTTGGTGTGAAAGGATAACGACCTATGCCCGAAACGGGTTCCCTCCGGTCAGACCCGCCAGCGCAGCACGCGGGTTTCGATGGCGGCAATCACGGCGCTCACGCAAACCCCCAACACCGACAGGATCACGACACCCGCAAACAGACGTTCAAGATCATAAAGGCTGCCGGCCTCAAGGATATAAGCCCCGATGCCATATTCCGCGCCCAGCATTTCAGCTGCCACCAACAGGATGATCGCAATCGCCAACGAGATGCGCAGCCCCGAGAGGATGCCCGGCATCGCCCCCGGCAGTACGATCTTGCGCACGATCGACCACCACGACAGACCAAAGCTCTGCCCCATGCGGATCAATCCGCGGTCCACATTGTCCACCGCCGCATAGGTCGCCACGACCGTCGGCGTGAATGTCCCGAAGGCGATCAGCGCGTATTTACTGCCCTCGTCAATGCCAAACCAGATCACGAACAACGGCAGAAGCGCGATCTTGGGGATCGGGAACAGCGCCGCAACCAGGGGCACCAGCCCGGCACGCACATAGCTGAACAGCCCGATCATCACCCCGACGCCGACACCAACCAAGGCCCCGAGCGTCGCCCCCACAGCCAAGCGGCTGAGCGAGGGGGCCAGATGTTTGAACAGCATCCCCGATTGCCACAGTTCGACAAAGGTCATCGCCACATCCGAGGGGCGTGGCAACGTCAGGTTAGAGATAAAGCCGCTGCGCGTGCCCCATTCGGCCAGCAGGATCAGCAGGACAAAGACCAAGACCCCCATACCCCGTCGTTGCTTGGGGGCAAAACCGCCGCCACGAAAGGCGACGGGGCGGCTGTTTGTATGTGCTGCATCAGACATGGATCAACTCCGCATCGGCGGCGGCGGCTTCTTCGCGCATCAGCCCCCACAAATGTTGTTGTTGCGCCTCGAGGGCGGCATCGCCATAGGCACGCTCTGCCAACGGTGTCGTCAGTTCGACCACTTCGCGGATCTGCCCGGGGCGGCGCGACAGGACCACGATTCTGTGCCCCAGCCGCACGGCCTCTGCTAGATTGTGGGTGACATAGACGGCCGTAAAGGGCTGGCGGGTCCACAGGCTGATCAGATCGTCCATCAACAGTTCGCGCGTCTGACTGTCCAAGGCGCTCAGCGGTTCGTCCATCAACATCACAGCAGGGTTCACCGCCAAGGCGCGTGCAATGGCCACCCGCTGTTTCATCCCGCCCGACAGCTGTTTGGGCAGGGCATCGGCAAATTCGGTCAGTTTGGTACGGGCCAGCACATCGTCGAGGATCCGCGCCCGCGCGGCGGCGTCCAGCCCGTGATCCTCCAGCACCAGCGCCACATTGCCGCGCACGCTGCGCCAGGGCAGCAAGGCGAAATCCTGAAACACGTAGGTAAGCGGGTTCAGACAGCCGGCTGGGGGCGTGCCCAGTTGCAGCACCTGACCCGAAGTCGGCTGCTCCAGCCCGCCCAGCATCCGCAGCAGGGTCGACTTGCCACAGCCCGAAGGCCCGACGATGCAGACAATCTGCCCTGACGGAATATCAAGGTTGATATCGCGCAGCACTTCGGTCTCGCCATAAGTATGGCTGACCCCCGCTAACCTAAGATCCATGAGAAACGTCCTGAAATATCAAAGGCCGGGCAAAGCCTGCCCGACCTGTCGTTGGTATAGATGGCGCGATCAGGCGCCGATGGTGTCGACGAAAGACGTGTCGATCAACGTCTCAAGCGTGATATCCGCATCCACCAGCCCCTCGGACTGGAACCAGCTCAGCTGGTCACGCACAGAGGCGACGTTCAACGCGGCCCCCTCGTTCAGACGCATGGTGCCGTTGACAATCCCCGGCGTCGCGGCCTCGAGCGTTTTGTCGGTGTAGACGTAGTTGTGGATCAGCTTGACCATCTCGGCCACGCCTTCCGCACCGGCGGTCTGTTCGATCATCGCGGCGTTGTAGTCAGCCGCCCCCTTGGCATAGGCCGCAAGGTAATCCTGCGTCTGCTGCTTTTCGTCGGTCGCGTTCTTGGTCGAGGTAAAGACCGTGGTGACCTGATAGTCGGGCAGATAATCGGAGACGTTCCCGATGATATGCACGGCACCCGAGCCCGCCAGTGGCTTGGCGATATGGGGCACGATGGACCAGGCATCAATCTGGCCGGTCTTCAGCGCGCCGATGATGGCACCCACCTTCTGCAACGGCTTGAACGACAGCTCGATCCCCTCGGCCTGCGCCATCTTTGACCCCATATAATGGAACGACGATCCCGCCGTGGTCATGCCAAAGCTCTTTCCGTCCAGCATCGCAGGCGCGGTCACACCCGCCTGATAGGCCGCGTCCGAGGCCAGAAACTTCTGCCCGTCAATGCCCTTCTCTTCAGACAAGGCACCGCCGATCACCTTGATCGCACCCTTATCCGCCAGCGACACCAGCCCGCCCGAGATCGCGGTCACGGCATAGTCGACATCCCCGCTGGCAATCGCCACGGCCATCGGCTGCGCGGCCTGAAAGAACTTGAGCTCGACATCCAGACCGGCCTGCTTGAAATATTCGCGCTGATAGGCCACGAATGTGCCGGAATGGCTGGTAAAGCGCAGCGCGCCCAGAGTGATCTTTTTGCCCTGCGCAACAGCCGGTGCAGCAAGCCCGACCGCGGCAGCGGCCCCCATGGTCGCCAATGTCTGGCGGCGGTTGAATGTGGTCATGATATCCTCCCCTTGAATTTGCGCGCACAATGGGTCGTGGCATGACGTAGTGTCAAGCGCAGGCCCCCGAAAACCACCCTCACGAACGAAGCGTCACGGCCTGTGGCACCCAGCCTCGCCCGCTTCCAAATGGCCTTAAATCCTCGCCAAAGGCTCCTCAGATTGCCAGCGCGCGCGACATTGCCTATATGGGCGTCACCGCTGCATCAGCCCCCTCCCTTTCACAAAAGGCCCGATCCCATGACCTTCGACCGTTCGATCAAAATCGCCCCCTCCATCCTTGCTGCCGACTTTGCCAATTTCGGGGCAGAGTGCGAAGCCATCGAAGCACAGGGCGCGGACTGGGTACATGTCGACGTAATGGACGGGCATTTCGTCCCGAACATCAGCTTTGGCCCGACCACCTGCGCCGCGATCCGCCCCCATATCAAGGGCGTGATGGACGTGCATCTGATGATCGCACCCGTTGATCCCTACATCGATGCCTTTGCCAAAGCCGGTGCCGATGTGATCACGGCCCATGTCGAAGCAGGCCCCCACATCCACCGCACGCTGCAAGCGATCCGCGGTGCCGGTGCCAAGGCCGGTGTCGCGCTAAACCCCGGCACGCCTGCCGCAGCGGTAGAGCATCTGCTCGACGTTGCCGATCTGGTCTGTGTGATGACCGTGAACCCCGGTTTCGGCGGGCAGAAGTTCATCGACATGAGCGANAAGATCCGCACCCTGCGCGCGATGATNGGNGACCGNCCGGTGCATATCGAAATTGACGGCGGTGTGGACGTNAACACCGCTTCTAGNGTGGCGCAGGCGGGGGCTGATGTGCTGGTCGCAGGCTCCGCGGTGTTCCGTGGCGGGTCNGTCAGCAACCCTGCCCCCTACGGCGAAAACATCCGCGCTATCCGCGCCGCTGCCGAAGGCGTCTACGTCTAAGCGCCAGCCGCACACCAGCGACAAAGGAAAAGGCCGGCCCCCACCACGGGGGACCGGCCTTTTCCTTAACNCCGCANAGGGANCAATCAGNANCCAATCAGGCCANCTGNTCCTTGAATGTCTCGATCAGCTTGTGCTTGAGGATCTTGCCCGTGGGGGCCGCAGGNAGGGCCGTTCCGATGATAAACTGGCTGGGGCGTTTATAGCCAGTCAGCCGATCCTTGACGAAGGCCTTCAGGTCTTGCGGGTCAAGCGTGTCGCCCTCGGCGATCTGGACGAAGGCCAGCACCTCTTCATCGTTGCCGGTGGACCGGCCCACCACGGCGGCCTGAATGACCTGCGGGTGATCGTTGATCGCGGCCTCTACCTCNGGCGGGTAGACNTTGAACCCGCCGTGGATGATCAGCTCTTTCGAGCGGCCCAGAATATGCANGTGACCGTGTTCGTCGAACGTCCCCAGATCNCCGGTGCGCAGCCAGCCATCCTGNCCNAGNACNTTGGCGGTTTCCTCGGGGTTCTTGTANTAGCCCTTCATNACGTGGGCCCCACGGGTCAANACCTCNCCCTTGCCATTGCTGCCNCCTTCGACNGTNTCATCGATNTTNGTCTCGACACCGGGCAAGGACGGACCGACCGAGATATCNGGCGATCCCAGCGGGTTGCTGGTGGCCGAGATACCGGCNGNGGATTCCGTCATGCCATAGCCGTTCTGGATCGCGACGCCGTAAAAGGCTTCGGCCTTGCGCTTCCACGTGGGGTCCAGCGGCGCCGCCCCCGAAGATACATAGCGCAGCGTTTNGGAGTTGAGCTGCGTCAGCCCNTGCTCTTTCGTGTATTGCATCAGCAGCGCGTGCATCTGCGGCACGGCCGACAGGAAGTTCACCCCCGTGGTCAGCGCGGNATANAGCTTTTNAGCCGAGAAACGCGCCTCCAGCCGGATTTCGGCACCGGCGCAGCAGGATGCGGTCATNACCGAACACAGNCCGAAAACATGGGTCAGGGGCAACACGCCATAGACCACATCGCCCGNATTGATCCCCCGCAGCGTCGCCGAGGCATTGCCGCCAAAGCGCACGTTGGCATGGGTCAGCATNACGCCCTTGGGGTCGCCCGTTGTNCCGGTGGTATACAGCAGCACCGCCACATCGCTCAGATCCCCATCGGGGTTGCTGGCGATCGGCGTGGCCAGATGCATCGCGCCGAAGGCACCGGTGATCTCTGCGGCACCCAGCCGTTCCGCATGGGCTGTCGCATCNGGTGAGGCGTGGCAGGTCATCAGCACGGCAGCAGGTGCNGCGTGNTCAATGATCCGCTGGATTTCGCCCGCGCTTTGNCGTGCNTTGACGGGGATGATNACNGCGCCNGCTTTCCACGTGCCAAACACAGTGGCCACGGCGGCGGCACAGTTTTCCGACAGCATCAGCACGCGGTCGTTGGGCTGCACACCGGNATCCTTGAGCGCCTGCGCGATGTCGTCGCTTGCCTTGTCGAACATCTTGTACGTCCAGCGTACCCCTGTGCTGTCGCTCAGCGCGGGCGCNTCCCCGCGTGCGGCCACTTGATCCGCCAGAAATTGCTCTACACGTACCATTATATTCTCTGCCTCCCCGCAGTCTTTCAGAACCCGGTCAGCGCGTCTGGCTGCGGGTTGGGTCAATAGATCGGTGGCCGAGGGTCAGCCGCCGTAATTCGGTGTGCGCTTCTCGAGGAAAGCGGCGATGCCTTCGGCAGCCTCATCTGCGCCGGTGGCATGGGCCATGGCGTCACATTCCGCTTCAAGCTGGTCGGCCTCGGACACGTCATAGCCCTGNGCGACCAGCCCGCGGATCACCCCTTGGGCTTCGCGGGGGCCTGCGGCCAAGCGGTCGGCAAGCGCCATNGCGGCCTCNAACGCGCCNCCNTTGTCGGTGACNGCATTTACCACGCCCAGATCATGCATGCGTTCAACNGTNACNGGCTGCGCCAGCAAGCACATCTCCATCGCGAGCTGCCGCGGCAGCGCACGCGCGAGCGAGGCGGTCAGCCCNCCATCNGGCACCAGCCCCGCCTTGACGTAAGCAGCGGTGAACTTNGCACCGGCGGCGGCAACGATCAGATCGCAGGCCAGCGCAAAAGACAGCCCCGCNCCCGCGGCACCGCCTTCGACGGCGGCGATNACCGGCACCGGACAGGACCGGATCGCNCGGATCAGGCTNTGCAATTCGTTGATCTTGCCCCGACGTTCATCTTTGGGCATGTCGCGNCGNGCGATCAGGACATTCAGATCGCCNCCCGCGCAAAAGAAATCCCCTTCGGAGGTGAGGATCACGGCACGGATACGCGGCGCGGCGGCCATTTCAATCGCTTGGCCGATGCANGCGTAAAGCTCGGGCGACAGGGCACCCCGCTTATGCGCGTTTCCGTTCCAGATGACGATCCGGTCACCCTTGTCTTCGATCCGAGCGCTCATTTCAGTTTCTCCTGTGGGACGCGCTTGAACACGCCTGTGGATGTCGCAATGACCGTGCCGTCTTCGTGGACNAGNTCAGCNTCGATATACAGCAGGCTGCGACCACCGCCCTTGATCGTGCCGGTCGCGGTCACGCGCCCGGGTTGGCCCGCGGCCAGAAACTGCGTCGTCAACGANATCGTGAGGAACGGGTGCTGGCCGGTGGGATCCACGCTCAGCGATCCGGTCATGCCACAGGCGTTATCCAGCAATGTGGCGGCAATACCGCCATGAAGAACCCCATGGCGGTTGAAGTGTTGCGGACCCAGATCAAGAAAGCAGCGCCCGTGGGCCGGATCGGATATGTCGACGACATATCCGACCAGGGTTTGGGTGCCGGTCTCGTCCCGGATCAGCTGGCTTTCNTCAGGCTGCTGCAAGGGCAATGAAACGCTCCAGATGGTGGTCTGTGTCACCAAAGCGGTGGTCTGCCATGATGATACGCTTGGCGATGTGGGCCAGTTCGTATTCTTGCGTCATGGCGATACCGCCGTGCATCTGGATGCTGTCTTCGGCAACCAAACGGCCCGCGCGACCCAGCAGGTTCTTGGCGGCAGAGATATGCGTCTCGCGCGCTTTGTACTCCGCTTCGAGGTTGCCCGCNGCAACGATCACGGCAGAGCGCGCCTGCTCCATCTCGATCAGCAGGTCGGACATGCGGTGCGCGAGCGCCTGGAACGTGCCGATGGGCTTGCCGAACTGCTTGCGGGTCATCAGGTATTCGCGGGTCAGGCGGGTTGCCGTTTCCATCGCACCCAGTGTTTCCGCACAGATCGCGACATTGGCCGCAGCGACGCGCGCCTCGATCGCCTTGAACGCCTTGCCAGCTTCACCCAGACGGGCAGAGGCAGGGACGGACACATCATCCAGCGTGACTTCGGCGGCACGACCACCGGCCAGCAGCGCATAACCTTGCAGCGTGATGCCCTTGGTATCTGCCGGCACGAGGAACAGCGAGATCCCGTTTTCGTCGCCTGCCTCGCCGCTCTCGCGGGCAGAAACGATCAGCATGTCGGCGTTTTCAGCGTTGACCACAACGGCCTTGCGGCCGTTCAGCACCACGTTGTCGCCATCGACCTTGGCGGTGGAGGTCACCTGATTCAGGTCATAGCGGCTGGTGGGTTCGCCGTGGGCAAAAGCCACCTGCAACGCGCCACCGATCAGTTCTTCGACGTGAGCCTGCTGGTCGTCATTGCCCAGGTCGGCAATCAGACCGCCGCCCAGAATGGCGGTATCAAGGAAGGGTTCGACCACGCCTGCGCGGCCCAGTTCCTCGAACACGACGGCGATGTCGAAACCAGCGCCGCCAAAGCCGCCCTGATCTTCGGTGAACAGCGCGCCGATGACGCCCAGTTCGGCCAGACCGTTCCAGATGTCAGCGGAAAAGCCGGTGTCGCTTTCAAGGATCTTGTTGCGGGCTGCTGTATCGTATTTGTCGCGCAGGAAACGGCGCAGACTGTCTTGCAGCATTTGGCGTTCTTCTGTCAGGTCGAAGTTCATGCTCCACCTCCCATCGTTGTTTTGGCAATGATCTGGCGCTGGATTTCGTTCGAGCCGCCAAAGATCGACAGTTTACGGTTGTTGAAATATTGCGCGGCGACGGGGCCGGCATTCAACGGATCAGGCAGGGCCAGGTTCGACCCTTCGATCGCTTCGGATGCGAATGGCATCGCATAGGCACCCGCAGCACGACGCGCGAGGTCGTTGATTTCCTGACGGATGATCGTGCCTTTAACCTTCAGCATGGACGATTCAACACCCGGTGCCGCACCCGCTGCCGCCTTAGAGACGATGCGCAGGTTTGTGGTGCTCATCGCCATCAGGTCGATTTCAACCTGTGCCACACGTGCCGCGAAATGCGGGTTCTGCATCAACGGCTTGCCGCCGGACATCTCTGCCTTGGCGATACGTTTGACCGCGGTCAGACCCGCTTGCGAGAACCCGACGCCCGCGATGTTGGTGCGTTCGTGGGTCAGCAGGTACTTGGCATAGGTCCAGCCTTCGTTCTCTTTGCCGACAAGGTTTTCGAGCGGGACTTTAACATCCGTGAACCAAACCTCGTTCACCTCGTGGGTGCCGTCGAGCAGGATGATCGGGCGCACTTCGACGCCGGGGGTGTCCATGTCGATCAGCAGGAAGGAAATACCCTCTTGCTGCTTCACCGTCTTGTCGGTGCGTACAAGGCAGAAGATCATGTTCGCGTGCTGACCCAGCGTGGTCCACGTCTTCTGGCCGTTGACGATGTAGTGCGTGCCTTCGTCGTTCAGAACCGCTTCGGTCTTGAGCGAGGCAAGGTCGGACCCCGCACCCGGCTCGGAATAGCCCTGACACCACCAGTCTTCGCCCGACAGGATGCGGGGCAGCCAGTAGTCGTTCTGTTCTTGCGAGCCGAATTTTTGAAGCACGGGGGCCAGCATCGACAGGCCAAAAGGCACGATGCGTGGCGCATAGGCGGCGGCGGCTTCTTCTTCGAAGATGTGACGCTGCACCGCGTTCCATTCCGCACCGCCAAATTTCTTGGGCCAGTTCGGGGCCAGCCAACCTTGGGCGTTCAGGATCGCATGCCACTGTTCCTGACCGTCTTTACCCAGCTCTTCACCCTTGCGGATTTTGTCGCTCATTTCCTTGGGGAGCTTTTCCTCAAGAAAGGCCCGCACTTCGGCGCGGAAAGCCTTTTCTTCGTCGCTATAGCTCAGATCCATTTGTCTTCCTCCGGTTTATACTGTCGGGCATTGCGCCCTTGTTCATTTACTTAGCGGCTTGTTTGTTCAGGTCGTCAAAGTTGCGCCCTTCGGCCACCAGCTGTTTCAGCAGCGGCGCGGGTTCCCAGAACCAGGCGTCTTCCTTGGCGTAGCTTTCGATGTCGGCCAGCAGTGCAGGCAGCCCTTGCAGGTCGGCCCATTTCATCGGGCCACCCCAGTAGCGCGGGAAGCCGTAGCCAAAGAGCAGGACCATATCCACATCCAAGGGCCGCTTCGCGATGCCCTCGCCCACGACCTTTGCCGCTTCGTTGACCATCGCGGCCATATAGCGGCGGACGATCTCTGCGTCGGTAAAGTCACGCGCGGTGATGCCACGATCGGCGCGTTCGGCGGCGATCAGCTCGGACACTTCGGGGTTCGGCACGCCGCCGCGCGATCCGGCCTCATAGATGTAGTAGCCTTTCCCGGTCTTCTGGCCGAAGTTGCCCGCTTCGCAGATCTTGTCGGGGTATGTCGGCACGCGTTCTGCAGGGTGGCGCGTCGCCGCTTTGCGCTTGCGTGTGGCCCAGCCGATATCGAGTCCGGCCAGATCGCCCACGGCAAAGGGGCCCATGGCAAAGCCGAAATCCACCAGCGCCTTGTCGATCTGGAACGGCGATGCGCCATCAAGCACCATGTGATCGGCGGCGGTGCGGTAGGTTGCCAGAATACGGTTGCCGATAAACCCGTCGCAGACACCGGCGCGCACGGAAATCTTGTTCAGCGCCTTGCCAAGGGCAAAGCCCGTGGCGACCACATCGGGGGCGGTCTTTTCGGCGACGACCACTTCGAGCAGCTTCATGATATGCGCAGGCGAGAAGAAGTGCAGCCCGATCACATCCGCAGGGCGCGAGGTGCTGGCCGCGATCTCGTCCACATCCAGATAGGATGTGTTGGACGCCAGAATAGCACCGGGTTTGCACACGGCATCAAGCTTGCCGAACACCTCTTTCTTGACACCCATATCCTCGAACACGGCTTCGATCACCAGATCGACCGAGGCGAGGCTGTCATAGTTGATCGACACCTCAAGCGCGGTGTTGGTCATCGCGTCATATTTCATCTGCGTGATCTTGCCACGCTTAAGCGCGCCGGAAAGATTGCCCGCGATGCGACCGCGCGCGGCCTCTGCGGCGTCTTCCTTCATCTCGATCAGCACGACGTTGAAGCCNGCCAACAGCGCNGCCGTGGCGATGCCTGCGCCCATNGTGCCGCCGCCGATGATGCCGATGGATTGCANCGCGCGGGGTTCGACGCCTTTNAGTTCCGGCAGGTTGCCTACCGCACGNTCAGAGAAGAACGCGTGGATCATGCCCTGACGTTGGTCTGTCTCCATCAACTCCATGAAAATCTTGCGCTCGGCCAGCATGCCTTCGTCAAAGGGCAGCTCTGCCGCGGCCTGAACCGCGCGGACCGCCTGCGCCGGAGAGATTTGCCCCCGCCCCTTTTTCAGCGTCCCGTCATAGGCCGCNTCCCAGTCNATCGGCGCGGGTGCGGCCATCTCGCTGACGGGGCGGCGCGGTGCGTTGGTGGCGATCAGGTTCTCGGCATAGGCGACGCCCACATCCTCGGGGTCNCCCTCGGTGACCTGATCGACGATGCCAAGGCTTTCGGCTTCGGCCGCTTTGACCTGNCGGCCAGANGTGATCAGATCAAGCGAGGGGTCCACGCCGATCAGACGCGGCAAACGCTGGGTCGCACCGGCACCGGGGATCAGGCCCAGATGCACTTCGGGNAGGCCCACTTTGGCCGACGGCTGCGCCACNCGGTAATGCGCCGACAGCGCNATCTCGAGCCCGCCGCCCAAGGACACACCATGCATGGAGGCGACAACGATCAGCGGGGAATCCTCGATCCGTTTGCACACATCNGGCAGGAAAGGTTCCAGCGGCGTTTTGCCGAATTCGGTGATATCCGCACCGGCGATAAAGGCGCGGCCCTCGCCNACGATAACCACGGCNTTGACGCCGTCATCGGCCTCGGCCTGCGCCATACCGGCNACCAGACCTTCACGAACAGCATGGGACAACGCATTGACCGGGGGGTTCTTGATCCGCAGTACGGCCACGTCGCCTTTGCGGGTATATCCAATCTTGTCAGTCATTTAGCATATTCCTTGGTCTAGTCTTGTTTCAGTCCCGGCGGCTGAGCGCGGGGGTGCGCCCGGTGCGCTGTTCAAGCGCGCGCACCAGTTCACGCAACGCGGGGCCGACCTCTTGCACGATACGGGAATCGGGCAAATCATGTGGCATGGCCCCGGCGGTGAACGATACCGGTTCGCCGAACTCTTCGGCAAAATAGGGGACACTTACGGCGTTGATCGTACTGGCATATCGTGTGCCCTCCGACGCGTAGGCGAACCCTTGTTCTATCAATTGCGAATATCCCTCCGCCCGGAACCTTCGCATATCCGCTTCGGGCGTCAACTGCTCAAAGCGCTCTTCGCCAAGTGACGCCACGACGGCCATGCCCGACGACGATCCGAACACAGGAATCCGGTGCCCCGGCTCCAGCCAGATGGTCGATGCATTCTGTGGCCGCCATGTGCGCACCAGCATCATTTTCTCGTCGTCGCGCACGGCGACCAGCAANANCGTGCCCGTTTTATCGGCCAGCTCTTGCATGGCGTCGGACACCAAATCCAGAAAGTTCACCGCCACCGANGCGACAGANCCAAGNGCGATNGCNGANGGCCCCAGCCGAAAGCGGTCATTGCGCCCGCCGTGGCTGAGGTAGCCNAGTTCGCACAGCGTATAGGTCAGCCGCGACACCGTAGGCTTGGGCAGCCCCGTCCGGTCGGCAATCTGCGCGTGGGTCAGCCCGCTGTCACTGGCGCGAAAGGCCCGCAATACAGCAAGCCCCCGCGCCAGAGTGTTGGCAAACTTCCTGTCTGTGGTGTCCCCACTCATCGCGCCGCCATAGGAATAAGCAGCGAGATCATCGGGAAGGACATGATCAGCACCAGCACGATCACGTCAACGCTGAGGAAGCGCGTGATACCGGCAAAGATCTTGTCGATCGGAGCCTCTTTGCCCACCACATTGGCGATAACAAAGACGTTCAACCCGACAGGCGGCGTGATCAGCCCGATTTCCAGCAGCTTAATCACCACAACACCGAACCAGATCAGGTTCATGTCATAGCTTTCCACCAGCGGGATCATCAGCGGCAGGGTCAGAACCATGATGCCGATGGGATCAAGGAACATGCCAAGCAACAGATAGATCGCGGCAATCGCCAGCAGCAGGACCACGACTGACAGCTCTGCCTCGGCCACGACGTTCACAATCATCGGGGCAACGTTGGTCAGGGCGATAAAGGCCACAAAGATCTTGGCCCCTGCCGCGATAAAGAAGATCGCTGCGGTCTGGATGCACGTCTCTTTCACCGCGTCCCACAGGCCCTGCAAGGTCAGCTTGCGCTGCGCAAAACCGATCAGCGTCGCCGCGACCACGCAGACAGCCGCCGCTTCGGTCGCCGTAAAGATACCGCCGTAGATACCGCCAATGATCAACACGAACAGCATGACCGCAGGCCAGCTTTCAGCCGCCGCTGCAAAGCGTTCTTTGGCGGAGTAGCGTGTCGCTGTCGAAGGGGCGATTTCGGGCGAACGCCAGACCCAGACGGCAATCACGAGGATAAAGCCCGCCAGCGTCAGCAGCCCCGGCAAAACACCCGCGAGGAACAGCGACGAAATCGAGGTCTCGGTGAAGATACCGTAGATGATGAACAGAACCGACGGCGGGATCAGCGACCCCAGCGTGCCCCCTGCCGCGACCGACGCTGTTGCCAGACGCGGGTCATAACCCATGCGCAGCATCTCGGGCGTACAGATTTTCCCCATGGTCGAGGCACAGGCGATAGAGCTGCCGGTAATGGCCGAAAATCCGCCACAGCCCATGACGCTTGCCATGGCAACACCGCCGGGCAGACGCGTCAGCCAGACCTTGGCCGCGTGGTAGATCTTGGTCGTGATATCCGCGCGATAGGCAATGTGCCCAAGGGCGACAAACAGCGGTATCATCGATAGATCGTAGGAGTGTATCAGGTCAAAGGAGTTCGAGAACACCATCGACGTTGTCGCACGGATGGCACGTTCGGGCATGAAAGTGCCGGTGCGAAAGGCAAAGATAAAGAAGGTCGCAATCGTCGCGACGCTGGCCAGCGCAAAGGCAATCGGCACACGCAGCGCCAACAGGATCAGAACGGCAGCAAAGGCAATCAGCCCGATGGTCGACGCATCCATTACAGCACCTCTTTTTCGGCAACGAGCTCGATTGTGTGGTTTTCTTCGTCCGAGACGATGCCCCCGGACAGGATGGTCCGCACATCGCGGATCGCCAGTTCCGCCAGCCGCAGCCAGCAGGCGGCGATACCGACCACAAACAACAGACGTCCGGGCCATTTGGGCAGGTTCAGGTCACCGTAGAAAAAGCTGCCCTTTTCCCAAACGCTCAGGAATTCGCGGCCGCCGGAATAGATCAGACCGCCCAAGGCGATCATCCCCATGACCGACCCCAGCACAATAAGCCAGGACCGGAGTTTGGGCCCGAACCGGTCGGACACAAAAGCCACACTAACGTGAGCGCGGTTTGCGGTCGCTGCCGCAAGGGGCAGGAGGATGGCCGCAACCATCAGCTCCCGCACCAAAGTGACGCTATCGGGTACGCTAGATGCGAAGACGGCGCGTGCGACCACGTTGGACGTGATCAAGATCCCCAAAAGGATGACCGCAGCCGCGCCCAACCCCAACAGGATTTTCTCAAGTGGTACCAACATGGTCCCTGCTCCTCCCAAAGCTTGTGTTTAATTGTTGTCAGCGGCCCAAGGGTAACCGTTCTCGTCGCGCTCTTGCGTGTATTTGGCGATCAGCGCCTTGTAGTCTTCCAGCAGTTGCTCGCCCGGCAGNCCGGTGCGGTTGGCTGTCTCGACCCACTCGGCCAGATACTTCTCGCCGCCTTCGACCAGCTTGGCGCGCTCTTCCGCGGGCAGNTCGAANACTTCGACNCCTTGCTCTTTCATNGCGGCAATGGCGTTGTCGTTCGCGGTNGTGATCATGCGGCCGAATTCATCGGACAGATCNGCACCGGTTTCCAGCAGCACAGCTTGCTGATCTTCGGACAGCGCATCGAACATGTCTTTGTTCATGAAGATGCCGACGCCGCCAACCTGGCCCCAGTTCAGCAGGGTGTAGTTGTCCATGACTTCGGCCTGCTTCAGCGCGGCAACAGCGTAGGAATACCCTTGGCTACAATCGATCAGACCGGTGTCGAGCCCTTGGTACGCGTCATAGATCGACATGTTGACCATGTTTGCGCCTTCGTCGTCAAAGACCTTACCATAGGCCCCTGTGCCGCGTACTTTCTTGCCGGCGATATCGGCAACCGAACGGATCGCGTCGCCCTTGCAGCCGATGTTCACCTGACTTGTGGTCCATGTCCCGATGTACACGAGGTTCTTTTCAGCCAGGTTTTCCGCAATCGCGGGGTTCGACCGCATCAGTTCGTCCGTGGCGCGCATACCGACCCAGGCGTCTGGGTTGTTCACGGGCAGGTCAGCGATGCCATAGGCGGCCATTTCCTGCGGGTAATACACCGCGATCACCGACCCCATATCCGCCACACCGTCACCGATGGACTGTACAGCCGCGTTCGCCTTGAACAGCGCGCCGCCCCACTGGATGTCGAGGCGCAGATCGTTTTCCGACCGCTCTGCAACCTGGTCGGCGAACCACTGCAACGCGTCTGCACGGGCACCGCGATTCGGGCCCGCTTCGCCGTGGATCAGCACCGTTTCAGCACCGGCAACGGAAGCCGCCACAGTCATTGCAGCAGCGAAAGATAGGTTTTTCAAAAAGGACATGTAATTCCCTCCCAAGAATTGTTTTACCATGCGAAACATCGTTTCACTATGTCTCGGGCGCACACTAGGGAGGGGATATGGAACGTGCAAGCGAAACTTAAAGCGGCGCCGGAATACCGACGCCGCTTACTATTTAACCATTACGTATCAAGTACTTAATTCATATCATGACTTCTCTCGGCGGTACATGAAGCAGCGCCCCTCCACAGCTTCAGGTGGTAAGGGGATTTCGATCAAATTGTCGAAATACATCCGGTCACTGGACACCATGATGCCCCCGACGGCCAATAACGGCTCGATCAAGGGCGAGATTTCACGCGCGAAAGCATCGTTTTTTGCAAGGTTATGCCCGCCAAGATCCGCGTGAATCAGAGCCGCATTCGCACCAAAGCGCGCCCGCGCGGCAGGCAGGGTTTCGTGCACATCGCCCAGGATCAGCTGATGGTCCTCGGGCGTGCTATCGGGATTCGATGCAACCGCGCGCTCAAACACAAAGATATCGCGGTCGGGCATCGTTTCACGGATGTGGTGAAAGGTACGGCCATTGCCCAATCCCAGCTCGAACACCGGGCCCGTCATTGTCTGCGTCAGGGCGGCGGCATGGTCGATACACGCACGCTGTGACACCATACGGTTGATAAATATGTCCAGGCGGCTCATCACGGTTCTCCTTCGGGTTTGGTCGTACTGATGCAACATGGGGACGCCGCCCCGCTTTGTGTACCGCTGACGCTTGGTTTTTGCGCTGCCCCCTAGACGCTTGGGTGTTTATCGGCTTCACTCGATAGGTAATGATCGCTCTGACCCGCTTGGGATGACAATGGCCCCCCTTCTTGAAGTAAATGATCTATCGATCGGTTTCGGCAACGGCCCGTCGGTCGTGGACGGCGTCAGCTTTGCGTTGAACGCGGGCGAGACCCTCGCGCTGGTGGGCGAAAGCGGGTCTGGCAAAACGCTGTCCTGCCGGTCGGTTTTGCGCCTGCTGCCCGATGCGGCACAGATGCGCGGCGGGTCGATCCGGTTCAACGGGGCCGAGGGTGCCGTCAACCTGCTGTCCCTCCCCGCAAAGAAGATGCGCGCCATTCGGGGGGATCGCATCTCGATGATCTTTCAAGAGCCCATGCGGTCGCTATCGCCGCTGCACAGGCTTGGCGATCAGGTCGCCGAAGTGCTGCGTTTGCACCGCAATATGGGACGAAGGGCGGCCAAACGTGCAGTGCTCGAACAGTTTGAGAAGGTCGGCTTTGTCGATCCGCTGCGCGCCTGGAAAAGCTATCCGTTCGAGATGTCCGGCGGGATGCGCCAGCGCGCGATGATCGCTATGGCCATGGTCGCCAAGCCCGAGCTGTTGATCGCGGACGAACCGACGACCGCCTTGGATGTGACGACACAGGCACAGGTGCTCGGGCTGATCCGGTCGTTGCAGGCAGAAACCGGTATGGGTGTGATCCTTGTGACCCATGATCTGGGCGTCGTGGCGAATATGGCGCAGCGTGTCGTGGTGATGAACAAGGGCCGCGTGATGGAACGGGGCGATGCGCAAGACGTGTTGGGCAGCCCTGCCCACCCCTACACTGCCAAGCTCTTCGCCGCCGCCCCGATGATCCCCGCCGTGGCCGCCCCTGCCCCCGCATCCACGAAGCCCGCAGACGATGTGATCCTTGATCTGCGCGACGTGTCCAAGACCTACACCATGCGGGCGGGCGGCTGGCGTAAGCCGGTGTCCGTATCCGCCTGCCAGCACGTTGACCTGCACCTGCCCCGCGGCAAGACGCTGGCGATTGTCGGCGAAAGCGGATCGGGCAAGACCACCTGCGCCCGCATCGCCATGGGGGCCGAACGTCCCGATGCCGGCGGCGAAGTGCTGTTTCGCCCCGACCCCGCCGCCGCACCGCTGGCCGTGCATGATCTGTCGCCCACTGAGCGCACCGCATTTCAACGGCAAGCGCAGATGGTGTTTCAAGACCCGTATTCCTCGCTCAGTCCGCGGATGCGCGTGCAGCAAGCCCTGACCGAACCGATGGAGGTGCACAACATCGGCACCGCCCGCGACCGCCGCGAAAAGGCGGCCGAAATGCTGCGGTGGGTCGGATTGAACCCTGATATGCTTGGCCGTTTCCCGCATGCGTTTTCAGGCGGCCAACGCCAACGGCTGTCCATTGCCCGCGCGCTGACGCTCGACCCGAAGCTGCTGATTTGCGACGAACCCACCTCGGCGCTGGATGTCTCGGTCCAAGAGCAAATTCTGACCCTGCTCGAAGACATCCGCGACCGCGCCAACCTGAGCTACCTATTCATCAGCCACGATCTGGCGGTCGTTGCCCGCATCGCGGACGAGGTCGCGGTTATGCGCGCTGGCGTTATCGTCGAACAGGCCCCGCCCGACACGTTGTTCTACAATCCGCAACACCCCTACACCCGCGCCTTGATCGCGGCACAGCCCGAACCCGACATCAGCCGGCCCATCGATCTTGATCTGGTCGCCAAGGGCGCGGGCTCTCCCATGCTCTGGCCCGAACAGTTCCGCTTTGAAGGCCATCACGCCCCCGCCCTGCGAGAGCTTGAGCCCGGCCATAAGGTACGTTGTCATGCGTAAGTTCTTCCTTGCCCTCGCCGCGACCCTCGCCTTCGCGCCCCTTGCCGCGCATAGCGACGGACCCGTGCTGCAAGAAAGCAGCTTTTGGGCGCAAGAGGTCAATGCCGGCAGCCTGCCTCACGTGCAGGACCGCATCCCGTCAGAGCCGCTGGTCGTCGACCTCGAAGCCAAGGGCCGCAGCTTTGGGCGTCAGGGCGGTACGCTACGCACGTTGATCTCGCGCACCAAGGACGTGCGGCAAATGGTCGTTTACGGCTACGCGCGGCTGGTAGGGTATCAGCCTGACTACACGCTTGCCCCCGATATCCTCGCCGCGGTGGACGTGGAAGAAGGGCGCAAATTTACGCTTCACCTGCGCCCCGGTCACCGCTGGTCAGACGGCATGCTCTTTACCTCGGATGATTTCCGTTACTGGTGGGAAAATGTTGCCAACGACCCGGACATCACCCCCAGCGGGCCGCCGGATTTCATGATCGTGGACAACCGCCTGGGAAAGGTCACCTTCCCCGATGAACATACGGTCGTGTTCGAATGGCAGATCCCCAATCCGAACTTCCTGCCGCTGTTGGCGCAAGCAAGCCCACCGTTCATCTATCGCCCCGCCCACTACCTGTCGCAGTTCCACAAGAAGTTCGCCGATCCCGATGCGCTGGTCGAAAAGATCAAAGCCGCGCGGGTCAAAAGCTGGGCCGCGCTGCACAACAAGCGCGACAATATGTACAAGTTCGACAACCCCGCGCTGCCGACCCTGCAGCCGTGGATCAACACCTCGGACAAGGACAGCTCGCGCAAGCTCTTTGTGCGTAACCCCTATTTCCACCGTATCGACAGCCGCGGCGTGCAGCTGCCCTATATCGACGTGGTGCAGATGACCGTGGTCGGCGGCGGGCTGATCGCGGCCAAGGCCAACGCGGGCGAGGTCGACCTGCAGGCGCGCGGGCTCGATTTCCCCGATGTCGCGATCCTCAAGAAAGGCGAGGCGGACGGCGGCAAATACCGCACCCTGCTTTGGGCCAACGGTGCCGCCAGCCAGATCGCCATCTATCCCAACCTGAACTTCGCCGACCCCGTGTGGCGCGAGGTCATGCGCGACGTGCGTTTTCGCCGCGCCCTGAGCCTCGGCATCGATCGACGCATGATCAACCGCGCGCTCTATTTCGGCCTCGCCAGCGAAGGCGGCATGTCCGCCCTGTCGCAAAGCGCGCTTTACAACGACGACAACACACATGCGTGGTCCATGATGAACCTCGCCCACGCCAACGCGCTGCTGGATGATATGGGTCTGACCGACCGCACCCCCGCAGGGCTCCGCAAGCTTCCCGATGGCCGCCCGATGGAATTCGTGATCGAAACCGCTGGCGAACGCAGCGAGGAAGAAAACGCGCTGGCGATCATCGCGGACACGTGGCGTGATCTGGGCATCCGCCTGATCATGCGCCCGCTGGACCGCGATATCCTGCGCAATCGGATCTATGCGGGGCGGACCATGGCCTCGGTCTGGTTCGGCTGGGACAACGGGCTTCCGGGGCCGTCGACCTCTCCTTCCTATCTGGCACCCACCAATCAGGAATTCTTTGCCTGGCCGATGTGGGGACAATACTACCAAACAGTCGGACAGGCCGGGTCGCCCCCCGATATGCAGCCCGCGAAACGGCTGATGCTGCTGGCAAATGACTGGAACCACACCGACGACCCACAGGTGCGCGAAGACATCTGGAAGCGGATGCTCGCCATCCACGCCGAACAGCAATTCGCCATCGGCGTGCTGGCCGAGGCCCCGCAACCCGTCGTCGTCTCAAACGATCTGATGAATGTACCGGAGCATGGAATCTGGGCCTTTGATCCCGGCGCGCATTTCGGCATTCACCGCATCGACGAATTCTACTTCCAAGACCCCCATGTGCAGGTAAGCCGATGATCTTCCTCCGATACGCCGTGTGGCGTTTCATCACCATGCTACTGACCCTCTGGGTAGTCTCGCTTCTGGTCTTCGTCATCATCAACCTGCCCCCCGGCGACTATCTGTCGAACCAGATCGCCGAGTTGCGCGCGACGGGTCAGGCCGAAGGCGTCGCCAAGGCCGAGTTTCTGCGTCACGAATACGCGCTGGATGAACCGATCTGGAAACAATACCTGATCTGGGTCGGCATGGTGCCGGGGCCGCAAGGGTTTGCCGGCTTGATCCAAGGCAATTTCGGCTGGTCGTTCGAGTTTGACCGCCCCGTGGGCGAAATCGTCGGCGATGCGCTATGGATGACGGTGCTGGTCAATCTCGCCGCCGTATTATTCGTTTATCTTATCGCCTTGCCGCTTGGGGTGCTCGCCGCTGCCAAATCCGAGACCTGGGTCGATTATACCGCCGGTTTTCTGGGCTACCTCGGGCTCGCGACACCGAACTTCCTGCTGGCCCTGATCCTGTTTTACTATGGCCATAAATACTTTGACCTGCCGATTGGCGGGCTTATGGCCCCCGAGCTTGAGGGCCAGCCCATGTCATGGGAGAAAGTACGCTCAGTCCTGCTGCACCTGATCGTTCCGACCTTTGTGATCGGCACCGCCGGNGCCGCCGCGATGATGCAGCGGTTNCGGGCGAATATGCTCGACGANCTTGATAAACCCTATGTGGANACCGCCAAGGCCAAGGGNATGGGCCCCGCGCGNCTGCTGTCGAAATATCCGCTGCGCGTGGCCTTCAACCCCTTTGTCGCGGATATCGGGAACCTGCTGCCTGCAATGGTGTCGGGCTCTGTGCTGGTATCGGTGGTGCTGGGCCTGCAAACCATCGGGCCCTATCTNCTGGTGGCGCTGAAGTCCCAAGACCAGTTCCTCGCGGCGTTCATNCTGATGTTCGTGGCCCTGCTGACGCTGATCGGCACGATGATCTCTGACATGCTGCTGGTCCTGCTTGATCCGCGCATCCGTTACGGGGCACGCAGCTCATGAGCATCCAGCCGGACAACCGCTTTGTCGACACCACNCCCTGGACCGACGACGCCGATCTTTCCGCGCCTGAGCGCGCCGAGATGGACGCCTCTGTCGCGCGGCTCATGTGGCGCAAGTTCCGGCGGCACAAGCTGGCGCTGGTATCCGGGCTGTTTCTGGCCTTCTGCTATCTGATCTTGCCAGTGGCGGGGTTCATCGCGCCCTACACACCAAACGAGCGCAATGCCGAACACATCTACGCGCCACCCCAAAGCATCAATCTTTGGCACGAGGGCAGTTTCATCGGCCCCTTTGTCTACGAGACGACGGGCACTGCGGATCTGGTGAATTTCCGCTGGGNNTACGACACCGATACCAGCAACCCGCGCAAGATTGAGTATTTTTGTAAGGGTGAAACCTACCACCTCTTTGCTGTCATNCCCAGCGACACCCACCTGTTNTGNGCGCCTGACGGGGCGACGGTGTTTCTCTGGGGATCGGATCGGTTGGGGCGCGATGTGTTCAGCCGCATCCTCTATGGCGCGCAGCTNTCCTTGACGGTGGGGTTGATCGGCATCACGGTCAGCTTTGTGCTGGGGATCTTCTTTGGATCGCTGGCCGGTTACTTCGGCGGCAAGACGGACTGGCTGGTCAACCGCGCGATCGAGATTTTGCGGTCCTTGCCAGAGCTCCCGCTCTGGCTGGCACTTTCGGCGGCGGTGCCGTCGAACTGGGGNCCGGTGTCGGTGTTCTTTATCATCTCGATCATCCTCGGCATTCTGGACTGGCCCGGNCTGGCGCGGGCGGTNCGGTCAAAATTCCTGAGCCTGCGTGAAGAGGAATACGTCAAAGCGGCCGAGATGATGGGCGCGTCGCCCGCACGGGTGATCCGCAAACACCTGTTGCCGAATTTCATGTCGCATCTAATCGCCAGCGCGACCTTATCNATCCCGGCGATGATTCTTGGGGAAACCGCGCTTAGCTTCCTCGGGTTGGGTCTACGCGCGCCCGCCGTCAGCTGGGGCGTCATGCTGAATGACGCGCAAAATCTGGCGAGCATCGAAATCTACTGGTGGACCGCCATTCCNATGCTGCCGATCATCGTCGTGGTGCTNGCGTTCAACTTNNTGGGCGATGGTCTGCGCGCAAGNCTTGATCCGTATAAATCCTGACCCANTGGGGCCTTCAGTTCCAAATGGTCTAAATCCCGGGGGGTGCGGGGGGCTGGCCCCCCGCTGCGCCGGGTCAGTACCAGTCGCCCATTTTGACTTCGATCCCCTCGCCGACCATAGCGGCAAAGGCGGCGGGGTCTTGCGTGCCGTCGTCGCGCCCACGGTANTGGTAGGGGTAGACGAANGAGGGTTTGAACGTCGACACCGCAGCCGCGGCCGAGGTCGCGTCCATGGTAAACGGCAGGTTCATACAGACAAACGCCAGATCGATATTCTCTAGCGCCAGCATCTCCGGCGTCGCTTCGGTATCGCCCGAGATATACACGCGGAAATCACCGAGGTTCACGATATAGCCGTTGTCACGCCCCTGCGGGTGGAACTGCTTGCGTTCTTCGGTGGTGTTATAGGCGGGGATCGCCTCGATCGAGACCTCGTTGAACATCGCCTGCTCGCCATTGGCCAGTGCATTCGCCTTGGCCTTCAGCGCCTCGGGAAGCATGTCGAAAACGGCAGGATTGGTAAGGATCTGCGTGTTTTCGCCCACCACACCGGCCAGTGTTTCGGCGTTATAGTGATCGCCNTGCTCGTGGGTGATCAGGATCAGATCGGGGGTGGCAAAATCGCTGTAGTTGGCGACCTCGCCCACGGGATCGCAGTAGATCACGCCGGCTGGCGTCTCCATCACAAAGGACGCGTGGTCGATGGGGTGCACTTTGACCTCGCCGCCGGTCATGGGGAACATATTACCGCCGTGCGCCGCGGCTTGCGCGGCATAAGGCAGTAGCGTCACAACCCCGGCGGTGGCGGCGGTGGTCGTCAGGAATTGGCGTCTGGACTGTTTCATGGGAATTCTCCTGTTGCAGGTGNNGATGATGCTAGCGCCCGCCGCCGCCGTTTCAATGTCACAACTGCGCGAGACAAGGCTATCGGTCGTCNCCGCCCGGTTCCGGGCCGGTTTGTGCCTCTTCTTCCAGCGATGCCTGCGCCGCTGCGGTCACCGCATCGCGTTCCTCGTCGCTCAGGTCTTTGACCTTGCCGTCGGCCAGACGCACAGTGACCTCCCGATGGGCAAAACGGATTCCTTCGCGCTCGAACAAGGCTCGGATTTCCTCATAGACCTTCTTGCGCACCAGCCATTGATCCCCCGGTTTGGTCATGAACTTGACTCGGATGATCATCGCGGAATCCTGCATTTCAATCACGCCCTGCGATTTCAGCGGCTGGATAAAGTTGTCGCCGATCACCGGATCATCCAGCAGCGCGATGCCAAGCTTTTTGATCAGCTTGCGAACGCGTTCGACATCGGTGTCATAGGTCACCCGCAACGGCAGCTTCATGATCACCCAGTCGCGGCTGTAGTTGGTCATCACCTGCAGCTCGCCAAAGGGAATGGTGTGCAGCGCGCCCAGATGGTGGCGCAGCTGGAACGACCGGACCGAGATTTTCTCGACCGTGCCCTTCACGCCGCCCACATCAAGGTATTCCCCCTTGCGGAAGGCATCGTCGAACAGAAAGAACGCGCCGGCAAAGATATCGCGCACCAGCGCCTGACTGCCAAAGCCGACGGCAACACCGACGATCCCTGCGCCGGCGAACAGCGGGCCGACATTNATCCCGAATTCCATCAACACGATNAGGGCGATGGTCACGATCAGAACGATCAGGACAAAGTTGCGAAACAGCGGCAGCAGCGTTGCCAATCGGCTGGCAGAGGACGCGCCGCTGCCTTCGTCGCCNAGTTCNGCCTCGGGCTGGTCGGCGGTTTCGGCCTCGATCTTGCTGTCGATCCAGATGCGGAANGCGTGATAGACGACGTAGCCGATAAACAGGATCACCATCACGTCCAGCAGCTTGTCCGCNTGGCTTTCGACCATCAANGTTGCCTCTGTGTCCCAGATATAGAAGAACGCATAGGCCCCCGTAACAAAGGCGAGGATACCGGCCACGCGCCGCGCCAGACCTTCAAAGCTGGTGAGACTTTGGCGTGGCACCATTGCGGCCTGTCTGTCAGCCTCGTCCAGCGACATGGTGTCATCCGCTTGCGCTGTGCCGGCGGCCTCGGGCGCGTCCTCGTCCAGGGCGGCATCAGCGCGCTTCTCGCGGCGCAGCTCGTTCAGGCGGCGCATCATGCGCGCGCGGGCAAAACCGCGTTCAATAGCATAGTTGATCACNCCGTAGACCACGATGATCGACACCAGAATACCATAGGCCCCCGCGATCAGAGGCACGGAGCTCGGGTTCTCGAGCACCAGATCATAGGTCAGTTCGAACCAGGCAAAAATCGCATAGGCCACCACCAGCGGTGCCCAGGCCCGCGACATAAANCGCCCCACGGCGCTGCATTCCGACGCGGGCTTGCCCTGCCGCAGCGCGTTTGAAATGGGGCGGCGGTTGACCCAGATCATCAGAATATTNGCCACGACGATCGCCGCCGACATCAGGGAGGCGATGAAAGCATAGACATCATAATTCAGCCCCAGTTCAGCGATCCAGATACCGAACAGGATCGCGACGGTATCAAGGCTTGCCATCATCCACAGCCAGCGGTGCAGGCGTTTGGCGTCGCGGTCGCTGAACACAGGGATGCGGTATTGCGACAGGAAGGGTGACAGGATCATCCGCCACAGGCCCGCGGCCACGCGACAGACGAAATAGCCGATGTTGATCAGCGTGACAGTGAACTGGATCGCCGTGTCTTCAAGCGGTCCAAACAGCAGCGTGCCCAGAATATAGGCCACCACCATCGACACNAGAACGCCGATGATCCCCATGAAAAACCGAAACACCAGAAACGGCATCTTTTCGGTATAGCCGACGGGGTTCGCCTGCACTTTGGCGGTGACGAAGCCGCGTGCCATTCGCTTGCCGAACAGCTCTACCTCGACCACGGCCCCGACGGCAAACAGCGCGAGCGCCACCAGCAGCGTCTCACCAAAGGCCCAAAGCGTGCCGTCCGGGCTGGCGGCCCGCAGAATATAGATCACCTCGTTGATCGCGTCGGGCAACTGCACGATGCGTTCGATCAAGGCAGTGCGGAACTGGTTGCCCCGTTCTTGCAGGTGCATCAGCGCAGAGGTTTCCTTGGCCAGCGCCGCCTCTTGCCGGTCNNCCTCGNNCGGTTGGGCAGATGCGGNCTGGTTCAACAANTGGCCCNCGCTATCGACCACCACCNCGCTCACCCCGCTTTCAGCGGCTTGTCTGATGACCTCTTGCAGACGTGCGGCGTCGCCTTCTGCATCGCTGACGGCAGTTTCCTGCGCTGTTGGCAAAAGGGACAGAACCCCTTGCGCCGTCGCGGCGTTGGCAAAGGGCAAGACCCACAGCGACAAAAGAAGGGTGAAGATGAAATGCCGCATATGTCCTCGCTCATGGCCTTGGGGAACAGTCTTGAGACGCTAAGCCACCCCCGGTGCCATTGCAATCTTAACCCCCCGGCCCCACCTACTCCCCCTGACGATGAACCGCGAAGGACGCCGAATATGACACGCGCCGCATCTTCCCACGGGCTTGGCCCGCTCAAACGCCGGTTTTCGCAGCCTATTCAGGGGCGGCGACGGCGGAAGGTGCTGAAATGCATGACATGTTCACCATAGATGCCTAAGGTATTCTTATTGGGCTGTTCGACCGGCAGACCAAGGTGATTTGAGTGTATTCGGTTTCTGGGTGCATCGGGCGGGACGGGTTCACCTGCCTTTGACAATAAACGCTTTCTAGCCGCCAGACTGATAGGTGCGGCCAAGGATATTTGACTAAGTTAGGATCGGCCCATGCGCCAAACGGTCTCGAACAACGCCCGCAATGGCAAACCAGCGCGGCGGGTGCTTTTCTATAGCCACGACACCTTTGGATTGGGCCACTTACGGCGGTCGCGCGCACTGGCTGCCGCCTTGATGGACGGGGACGAAGATGCCTCGGCCATCATCCTGACCGGATCCCCCGTCGCGGGGCGTTTCACCTTTCCCAAAGGCGTCGACCACATCCGCCTTCCCGGCGTGACGAAGCTGGCCGACGGCAGCTATGTGGCGCAAACGCTTGGCCTTGATATCGACGAGGTCACCTCTCTGCGGGCCGGTCTGATCCGCACCGCGATCGAGGAATACACCCCCGATCTGCTGATCGTGGATAAAGAGCCGACGGGCTTTCGCGGGGAACTGCTGCCCAGCCTTGACTGGCTGCGCGAGAATGGCACCACCAAAGTCGTTCTGGGCCTGCGCGACGTGCTGGACGAACCCGAGGTGCTGGCCGCCGAATGGGAACGCAAGGGCGCGGTTGAAGCGACCGAGAAATACTATGACGAGATTTGGGTCTACGGCATGCGCGATGTGTATGACCCGACCAAGGGGCTGCCCCTGTCGCAGGCGACCCACGACCGGATGCATTGGACCGGCTACCTGCGCCGCGAGGCCCCGGACGAAACGCCCCCCGCCGAAGAGCCCTATGTGCTGATTACCCCCGGCGGCGGCGGGGACGGTGCCGCGATGGTGTCGCTGGTGCTGGACGCCTACGAGCAAGACCCCGACCTGACGCCAAAAGCCAAGTTGATCTACGGCCCCTTCCTGTCCGGCGATGTCCGCGACGCCTTTGACGCGCGGGTGGCCAAGCTGGGCGGGCGGGTGACCGCGCTTGGCTTTGATAGCCGGATCGAACAGCTTTATGTCGGGGCTGAAGGCGTGGTTTGCATGGGCGGCTACAACACCTTCTGCGAGGTGCTGTCTTTTGACAAACGCGCCGTCATCGTGCCGCGCACCGTGCCCCGGTTGGAACAATGGATCCGTGCCAGCCGCGCCGAAGAGCTGGGGCTTGTCCGCATGCTGGAAGAAACCCGTGATGGCATGACACCGCAGGCGATGATCGCCGCAATCCGCAACCTGCCGCATCAGAACAAACCCTCGCAAGCCGGTGCAGACGGGCTGCTGGACGGGCTTGACGTGGTGGTTGAACGGGGCCGCGCCCTGATGGGCGGTGGCGCATGACCGACACCCCCGCCCCTCTCGCCATTGTGGTCAAAGGCTGGCCGCGCCTGTCCGAGACCTTCATCGCACAAGAACTTGTCGCCCTTGAAGAAGCCGGTCTGCGCTTCGACATCTGGTCGCTGCGCCACCCGACCGATACGAAAACCCACCCGTTGCACGACCGGCTACAAGCGCGCGTGCGCTATTTGCCGGAATACCTGCGCGACGATCCCGAACGTGTGGCCGCAGCACAAGAAGCCGCGAAAGCCATGCCCGGCTACGACGCGGCATGGGAAGTTTTCCAACAAGACCTCTTGCGCGATGACACCCCTAACCGCCGTCGCCGCTTTGGGCAGGCCTGCGTCATGGCACATGAGCTACCCGCCGAGACCCGCGGCATCTATGCGCATTTCCTGCACACCCCGTCCTCGGTCGCGCGCTATGCCGCGATCCTGCGGGGCCTGCCGTGGAGCTTTTCTGCCCACGCCAAGGACATCTGGACCTCGCCCGAATGGGAGTTGCGCGAAAAGCTGGAGCCCGCCAGCCACGGTGCCGCCTTTGGCGCCACCTGCACGGACTTTAACGCGCAACATCTGCGTAAGCTAACCTCCGCCCCAGACCGGATCGATCTGGTCTATCACGGGCTGGATTTGGCGCGTTTCCCCGAACCGCCAACCCGGGTCCAACGCGCCAAAAGCGACCCGTTCCAGATGATGTCTGTCGGGCGCATGGTCGAGAAGAAGGGCTTTGACAACCTGATCGACGCGCTGGCGCTGCTGCCGAACGAGTTTGACTGGCACTGGACCCATATCGGCGGCGGCGACCTGTCGGAACCGATGAAAGCACGCGCAGAAACGCACGGGATCAACGACCGGATCACATGGCGCGGGGCCTGCGACCAGCCAGAGGTGATCGCGGCCATGCGCGCCGCCGATCTGTTCGTGCTGCCCTCGCGCATTGCCAAGGACGGTGACCGTGACGGGCTGCCCAATGTGCTGATGGAAGCGGCAAGCCAGAAGCTTCCGCTGCTCAGCACGCCCGTATCCGCCATCCCCGAGTTCATCACCAGCGGCACCACCGGCGTGCTAAGCGACGATGCCCCCGCCGCCCTTGCCGAGGCGATGCAGTGTTTTGCGGAGGATCCATCGCTTGGCCCTCGGCTGGCCGAGGCCGCCCACGACCGCCTGCATGCAGAGTTCACCATGGCCCCCGGCATTCGCCAGCTACACAAGCGGCTGACGGCGATGCTGGCACAGGGCGGCTGATGCGGCTTGCGTTCTACGCTCCGTTAAAGTCGCCTGATCATCCGGTACCCTCGGGGGATCGGGCGATCGCGCGTGGGCTGATGACTGCCCTGCAACGGGGGGGCGCGACGGTTACAGTCGCCAGCACCCTGCGCAGCCGCGACGGAGCGGGCGACAGCGCGGCGCAGACCCTGCTGTTCAATGCTGCCGAGGCCGAAGTGCCCCAAGCCATCGTCCGCGGTCGTACCGAAGGCTGGCAGGCGTGGATCACCTATCATAACTATTACAAGGCCCCCGACCTGATCGGCCCCGCCGTTGCCCGCGCCCTTGGCATCCCCTATCTGCTGGTCGAATCCAGCCGCGCGCGCAAACGGCTGACAGGCCCGTGGGCCGGTTTCGCCCAAGCTGCCGAGGCCGCAAGCGACGCGGCGGATGTGATCTTTTACCTCACGCACCGCGATGCCGAAACGCTGCGCCGCGATCAGACCGCGGGGCAGCGGCTGGTGCATCTACCGCCGTTTCTCGCACAGGACGCTTTGCCTCTGCCGTCCGCGCTGGATGGCCCGATGCTGGCTGTCGGTATGCTGCGCGACGGGGATAAACGCGCCTCGTATCAGATCACCGCAGATACGCTGGCCCTGCTGCCAGCAGACAGCTGGCGGTTGGATATCGCGGGTGACGGCCCCGCCCGCACCGAGATAGAGACGATGATGGCCCCCTTTGGCGATGCGGTTCGGTTTCTTGGGGAGCTTGATGCGACCGCCATGGCCGCCGCCTACCGTCATGCATCGCTGCTGTTCTGGCCCGGGGTAAACGAAGCCTTTGGCCTCGCCTATCTGGAGGCGCAGGCCGCGGGCCTGCCCGTCGTGGCCCAAGACCGCCCCGGCGTGCGCGATGTGCTGGCCCCCGGCCCCTATCCCGCGCCGGAAAGCGGCACTGCCCCGCTTGCCGCACAGATCACAGCGCTGCTGTCGGATGCCACCCTCCGCCACACACGCGCCCAAGCCGCCCGCGATTTTGTTGCGCAACATCATCTGCTTCCCACTGCCACCGCGACGTTGCTGGCGGGGTTGGAAAGCTGCGGGGTGCGCCCGTGATCCGGCTTGCCCTGCTCCGCCACGGGCACACGAGCTGGAACCGTGCGGGCCGCATTCAGGGGCGCACGGATATCCCGCTGGATGATGACGCCCGCGCCGGTCTGGCGGCACTGGCATTGCCAGCACCTTGGGACCGTGCCGATCTTGTGTCGAGCCCCCTGTCTCGCGCCGCTGAAACCGCCCGATTGGTCGCAGACCGCGCGCCGAAAACCGCGCCCGCGCTGATGGAGATGGACTGGGGCAAGTGGGAAGGGCTGCACGGCGTAGAGCTTAAGGCAGACCCCGCCAGCGGGTTCCGCGATATCGAGGATTGGGGCTGGGGCTACACCCCACCCGGCGGCGAAAGCCCCGACAGCCTGCGCGCACGGCTGATCCCTTGGGCCAACGGCTTGACGCGCGACACTGTCGCCGTCTGCCATATCGGCGTGATGCGTGTTTTGCTGGCCCATGCGACCGGCTGGGATTTCGCTGGCCCCGCCCCCTTTCAGATCAAGCGCAACCGCTTATATCTGCTGGATATTTCGCCCAAGGGCTGGGCCGCCCAGCCTGATCCCATCCGACTGGAGCCGCGCTTATGAAGGTCAGCATCGTCGTCACGCATCTGCTGGGCACCGGCCATCTGGCCCGCGCCTTGACCCTTGGTCGCGCCTATGGGGCGGCGGGGCATGATGTGCAGGTCGTCTCGGGCGGGATGCCCGCACCGCAGTTGAACAGCGACGGCGTTGACATGGTGCAACTGCCGCCGCTGCGCTCTGACGGCGTGGATTTCGCACGGCTGCTGGATGAAGACGGTGCGGTCGCCTCTGAAGCGTTGAAGGCCGCGCGGCGCGAGATGCTGATCGCCCACATCCAGACCCGCGCCCCCGATCTGCTGATCACCGAGTTGTTCCCCTTTGGGCGCCGCACCCTCAAGGCAGAGTTCATGGCCCTGCTTGACGCCNCAGNTGCCCTGCCCACGCGCCCGCTGGTCTGCGCATCGGTACGCGATATCCTCGCGCCGCCATCCAAACCCGCNAAGGCGCAGCTGGCCGATGATCTGGTTGCGCAGTATTACGATGCGGTGCTGGTCCATGCGGACGAGGCCGTGACGCCGCTCTCGCTCAGCTGGCCGGTGTCNGNCGCGATGCAGGNCAAGCTGCGCTATACCGGTTTCGTNGCACCGCNCCCNGCCAGCCCCCATCCNGACCGGCTTGGCGCGGGCGAGATTATCGTCAGCGCNGGGGGCGGNGATGTGGGCGCGCATGTGTTCGACACCTGCCGCGCCGCGGCCGCGCGTGATGCGGGGCNGGTCTGGCGCTTGCTGCTNGGGGGGCAGGATGCGGNCGCACGCAGCGCCGCGCTGATGCAGNATGCCCCCGCGAATGTGGTGATCGAACCGGCGCGCCCCGAATTCCGCCAGATGCTGTATCACGCCGCCGCCTCTGTCTCTTTGTGCGGCTACAATACCGCGCTGGATGTGCTGCAAAGCGGGGTGCGGGCGCTGTTTGTCCCCTTTGACGCCGGCAACGAGGTGGAACAGGGGCTGCGCGCCGATGCGCTGTCCGCGCTANCGGGGATCGAGGTGCTGCGCAGCGCTGATCTGACACCGGACAGGTTGCTATCCGCCTTGGCANCNCTGCACGCCGCCCCGACCCGGCCTGCGCAGACAGACGGGTTTGACGGGGCCGCGAGGACGGTCACCCTGACCGAGACGATGCGAAAGGGCACGCGATGACCGTGGATTGGNCCNNTCTTGACGCCGAGCTTGCNNTATGGCGNNCAGANGGATTGCNCCTGCCGATCTGGTGGCGCGATGATGATGCCATCGCCCCAACCCCCGCGCTGGATCGCCTTGCCGCANTGGCNGAGGATCTGTCCCTGCCCGTGCATATCGCCGTGATCCCTAAACATGCAGAACCCGCGCTTGCCGCCTATAGCAAGGACCGTCCGCTGATCCGTCCGCTGGTGCATGGCTGGCAGCATATCAGCCACGCGCCNGACGGGGCGAAAAAGGNAGAGTTCGGACACCCGCGCCCCGANGCGGCCCACGAGNTNGCCCAAGCGCTGAACCGGATGCAACAGCTTTTCGGCGACGACCTGCTGCCGATCTTTGTGCCGCCGTGGAACCGGTTGGACGATGGGTTGCTGCCGGTGCTGGCAGACGCAGGCTATGTCGGGGTGTCGACCTATCTGCCGCGGNANAACCGGATTGCCGCCCCGGGGCTGGTGCAGATCAACACCCATATCGACCCGATTTTCTGGCGCGGCACTCGCAGCCTTGTGCCGCCGGACACGCTGATTGCGGATATCACCAAACTGCTGCAGGACCGCCGCAAAGGGCTGACGGATCCGCAGGAACCCTTGGGGTTTCTGACCCACCACCTGGTGCATGACGAAGATATCTGGGGGTTCACCCACGCTTGTCTGGCGCGGCTGCTGGACGGTGGGGCGGTGCCTGCACAGATGACANNGCTGCCCTGACCTTTGGTGTCATTCAACGAAAAAGGGGCGCATGAAGCGCCCCTTTTGGAATAATCGTCTTAGCTGTCCATCTTCAAGGCAGAGATAAATGCCTCTTGCGGGATGTCGACCTTGCCGAACTGGCGCATTTTCTTCTTACCCGCCTTCTGTTTATCCAACAGCTTGCGTTTCCGCGAGGCATCGCCGCCGTAGCATTTCGCGGTCACATCCTTGCGCATCGCCGATAGGGTTTCGCGCGCGATCACCTTGCCGCCGATGGCCGCCTGAATAGGGATCTTGAACATGTGACGCGGGATCAGATCCTTNAGCTTTTCAACCATNGCNCGGCCNCGCATTTCGGCNCGGTCGCGGTGCACCATNGTGCTNAGCGCATCNACAGGTTCGTCGTTGACCAGAATAGACATCTTGACCAACGCATCCTCGCGGTAGCCAATCATCTGATAGTCGAACGAGGCATAGCCCTTGGTCACCGACTTCAACCGGTCATAGAAGTCGAAAACCACTTCGTTCAACGGCAGATCATAAACAACCATCGCGCGGCTGCCCGCATAGGTCAGGTCCATCTGGATGCCGCGGCGGTCCTGACACAGCTTGAGCACGTCACCAAGATAGTCATCCGGCACAAGGATGGTCGCCTTGATGCGCGGTTCTTCGATGTGGTCCACGAAGGTCAGGTCGGGCATGTCGGCGGGGTTGTGCAACTGCTCGACCGTGCCGTCTTTCATGTGGATGTCATAGATAACCGACGGCGCGGTGGTAATCAGGTCGATGTCATACTCGCGCTCGATCCGGTCACGAATGACTTCAAGGTGCAGCAGGCCAAGGAAGCCGCAGCGGAAGCCGAACCCCAAGGCGGCGGATGTTTCCATCTCGAAGCTGAAAGACGCGTCGTTCAGCGCCAGCTTTTCAATACTGTCGCGCAAGTCTTCGAACTCGGCGGCGTCCACTGGGAACAGACCACAGAACACCACGGGCTGCGCTGGCTTAAAGCCCGGCAGCGGGGTCTCGGTGCCCTTTTTCTCGTGGGTGATCGTATCCCCGACCCGCGTGTCGCGGACCTGTTTGATCGATGCGGTCAGAAACCCGATCTCGCCGGGGTTGAGGCTGTCGATCTCGGTCATGGCGGGACGGAAAACGCCGATACGGTCGACGTGGTGCACCGACCCGTTCTGCATCATGCGGATGCGGTCGCCTTTTTTCAGCTGACCATCCATGATCCGCACCAGAACGATCACGCCCAAATAGCTATCATACCATGAATCGACCAACATCGCCTTGAGCGGCGCGTCCTGCGTGCCGGTAGGCGCGGGCAGCTTATGCACGATGGCTTCAAGCGTTTCGACAATGCCCTGCCCGGTTTTCGCAGACACCTGAATGGCTTCGGATGCATCGATCCCGATCACATCCTCGATCTGCTCGGCCACGCGGTCGCAGTCCGACGCAGGCAGGTCGATCTTATTCAGCACCGGCACGATCTCGTGATCCGCGTCAATCGCGTGATACACGTTGGCGAGCGTCTGCGCCTCTACGCCTTGGGTGCTGTCCACGACCAGCAGCGATCCTTCGACCGCGCGCATGGAGCGAGAGACCTCGTAGGCAAAGTCGACGTGACCGGGGGTGTCGATCAGATTGAGGATATATTCCTCGCCGTTTTGGGCGGTGTAGTTGATCCGCACCGTCTGGGCCTTGATCGTGATCCCGCGCTCGCGCTCGATATCCATCGAGTCGAGCATCTGCGCTTTCATATCGCGCAGGGAAACGGTGTTCGTCTCTTGGATCAGGCGATCGGCGAGCGTGGATTTACCATGATCGATGTGCGCGACGATGGAGAAATTGCGGATATGTGAAAGTGGTGTCATGAGGCAAGGATATGGTGCGGATTCAAGCGCTGGTCAATGGGCTGGATCGCCTGCTCCCCTTGATCCTTAGGGCATTTGACGCGCGTCGGCGGATTTACCTGCATTCTGATCGCAAACGTCAAAGGGGGGATGCGATTTTTTCGCGGTCACCTGCCATGCAGAAACCGCATACCGCCGCCAGCACCAATATATCAAGGCGCTTGGCGGTACTGCGCGGTACCGCCCCCTTTAGCAATGTTGCAACACCGGCATTTCGTATGGCTGCCTTATGGTTTTATCCCGCGGGCGGCGGCGTTAGATCGGCCTTCTCAAATGGTCTGCACCCTTGCAGATCGGGCGAATAAGGAATTTTGAGATGAAGATGAAACTGAATCGCCCCGAGTTTGTCGGAGACCATCAACTTAAGTAAGGATGACGGTTATGACAAAAAGCAAAATGGCAAATCGCTATTCACCTGAGGTTCGCGCGCGTGCGGTCCGGATGGTCTTCGAGCATCAAGGCTCATACG
>NZ_NHBI01000045.1:0-21432 GCF_002167505.1 Sulfitobacter sp. TMED3
CAGACGACGGCTTCGCCCGGCAACAACCGCCGCAGGGTCGAATCGCGGTCCACAACGTGGTGCTTCACCGCGCCGGCGATATGCAGGATCAACGCGCCGATCAGCAGTTTGCCCGAAATGACGTGCAGCGCGCCAAAGGCGTGTTCTACTGTTGTGTTCTTGGGGATAAACGGCAGCGACTGCCCCAGCGGCCACCAGATCGGCGCGAAGCCAGAGGCGGCGGCGTGGTTGATCCAGCCCGCCAGCGGCACGATCACCAGCGACCCGTAGAGCACCCAATGCACCGTTTCCGCCAGCCAGCTTTCCAGACGGTGATCCGCGTTCAGCAGCCCCGGTTTGGGTTGGGTAAAGGCCCAGACGATGCGGGCAAGGGCGACAAAGAAGACCGTCACGCCCAGTGTTTTGTGCAGCGAGAAGAGCCACGCTTTGCGGGTCAGCGCCGCTTGCGTATCGTGGGGCAGATCGCTGGCATAAAGGCCAAGGGCGATCAGGGTAAGGATCAGCAGGGCGGTGAGCCAGTGAAGGAACTTGGTCACCCCGCCGTAGCGGATTGAGGTATTGGTTAAGGCCATCTGGGTGCTCCGTCGCGAAATGGGGTGGTTTCTCCATACTGCAACGGGGCTTGGGGACCAATGCGGATCAGCGCACAGTCGCCGTGCAGGCTTGTTTGACCGCCACCCACGCGCTAAAGCGCTGGAAACGCAAATTCGGGGGACTTTATGACCATTGCATTCGTATATCCGGGCCAAGGCGCGCAAACCATCGGTATGGGCCGCGATCTGGCCGACGCCTATCCGGCGGCAAAGGCCGTGTTTGACGAGGTGGACGAAGCCTTGGGCGAAAAGCTGTCGACGCTGATCTGGGAAGGCGATGCGGAGGAGCTGACGCTGACACAGAACGCGCAGCCTGCGCTGATGGCGACCTCGATGGCGGCGATGGCGGCGTTGAAGGCCGAAGGCGTTACCGTCGATAAGGCGGCCTATGTCGCGGGTCATTCGCTGGGTGAATATGCGGCCCTGTGCGCGGCGGGGACATTCTCGCTTGCCGATACGGCGCGGTTGCTGCGCATCCGTGGGCGCGCGATGCAGGCGGCTGTGCCCGTGGGGCAGGGCGCTATGGCCGCCCTTCTGGGGCTGAGCTTTGAGCAGGCCGAGGCNGTCGCCGCAGAGGCCGCACAGGGCGAGGTCTGTCAGGTCGCCAACCAGAACGATCCGGCGCAGAATGTCGTTTCGGGCAGCAAGGCNGCCGTGGAACGCGCGATTGATCTGGCNAAAGCGGCNGGNGCCAAGCGCGCNCTGCTTTTGCCTGTGTCNGCNCCGTTCCACTGTGCCCTGATGGCCCCCGCCGCAGAAGAGATGGCCGGTGCGNTGGCGGATGTGACAATGAACGCCCCNGCCGTGCCNGTGGTGGCGAATGTGGTNGCCGAGGCGGTCNCCGATCCCGAACAGATCCGCAAGCTGCTGATCGAACAGGTCACCGGTCAGGTGCGCTGGATGTCGTCGGTTGAATGGATGGGCGCGCAGGGCGTGACCGAGGTCTGGGAAATCGGCGCGGGCAAGGCGCTGTCCGGCATGATCCGCCGCATCAACAAGGAAATCACCTGCGTGAACATCGGCACCGCTGCCGATGCCGCTGCCGTGAAAACGGCCTGAGACAGGCTGCGAAAGGAATTACATATGTTTGATCTTACTGGAAAAAANGCGCTGGTCACNGGNGCTTCGGGTGGTATCGGCGCGGAAATCGCGCGCAGCCTGCATGCCCGTGGCGCGACCGTGGGCCTGTCCGGCACCCGCACCGAACCTCTTGAGGCGCTGGCCGCCGAACTGGGCGAGCGCGCCCATGTGCTGCCCTGTAACCTGAGCGATATGGACGCCGTTGACGCGCTGCCCAAACAGGCGGCCGAAGCGATGGGATCGGTTGATATTCTGGTCAATAACGCCGGCATCACCCGCGACAACCTGTTCATGCGCATGTCGGATGATGAATGGAATTCGGTCCTGAACGTCAACCTGACCGCGACNTTCAAGCTNTGCAAAGGCGTGATGCGCGGNATGATGAAGGCGCGTTGGGGCCGGATCGTGAATATCTCGAGCGTGGTCGGGGCCACCGGTAANCCCGGTCAGGCGAANTATGCCGCGTCCAAGGCCGGTATGGTGGGCATGTCCAAATCNCTTGCCTATGAGGTTGCCAGCCGCGGGATCACCGTGAACGCGGTCGCCCCCGGTTTCATTACCACGGCAATGACGGACAAGCTGACCGACGACCAAAAGGCGGGAATCATGGGGCAAATCCCTGCGGGCCGTATGGGCGAAGCATCCGAAATCGCGTCGGCTGTTGTCTATCTGGCAAGTGCGGAAGCCGCCTATGTTACCGGAACCACCTTGCATGTGAACGGCGGCATGGCCATGTTGTGACCCTGCGCTGCAAAGCGTTTGCCAAATCTGCGTCTTGTGCTAAATGGGGCGCAGAATCCATCATAGGGAGGCTTGATTGCCCCCCTTACCTTGTGACAACAAGGGCCATAGCCGCCCCTCGGGGCACGATCCATACGGACCACATAAGGTTCTGACGGAAACAGAAGAGGGCAGGGTTGCCCGAATGAATGAGGACTGAATATGAGCGACGTCGCAGACCGCGTAAAGAAGATCGTTGTAGAGCACCTGGGTGTTGAAGAAGACAAAGTTGTTGAGAACGCATCGTTCATCGACGATCTTGGCGCAGACAGCCTCGACACTGTTGAGCTGGTTATGGCGTTCGAAGAAGAGTTCGGCATCGAGATCCCCGATGACGCAGCCGAGAACATCCAGACCTTCGGCGACGCGGTCAAGTTCATCAAAGAAGCGTCCTAAGACGTTTTCGCCAGCCGCAGCCNNATAGGCGTCGCGGCGGCACGAGATTTAGAGAACGGCGTTCTTCCTAGCGGAAGGGCGCCGTTTTTGCTTGGGGGGACCGCNCGTCACTTGTNTTGCGCGGGCTNCGGCGTGACACTGNCNGNGACAGAAATTCAAGCGTGAAGGTAATTCACCACATGTCGCGATCAGTACCGACCATCAATACCGCCCGTCTCACCCTGCGCGCCATGCGGGCCGAAGACTTCCCCCGTTATGCNGACATCTGGGCCACGCCCGCCGTGGTGACCCATATTACCGGCAAGCCCAAACCCAAGGCCGAAAGCTGGGATGCGTTTCTGCGCAATGCGGGCCATTGGCAGATTGTCGGGTTTGGNCAATGGGCGATCCAGTCGCGCGGCACCCGCGAGATGGAAGGTCAGGTCGGGTTTTTCTTTGGTTCCCGCGGGTTTGGCGACGATTTCGATCCCTTTCCCGAGGCCGGTTGGGTNCTGGCCCCCGAAGCGCAGGGCACGGGGCTGGGGCTGGAAGCCGCGCGCGCGGCGCATGACTGGTTCGACCGCGTGGTGACGGGGCGCACGGTGTGCATGATCGCCGTGGCGAATGCANCGTCGCTGCGTCTGGCCGAGACCTTGGGATATACCGCGCTGCGCGACATAGAGCTTGACGGCGACAAGATACGTCTGATGACGCGCAAAGGCCCGCCGGTCTGACCNTGGCTTGGGNGCTTCGCGTCTTGAAATTTACGGTCTCGGCAAGGTATAGCCGGTCAACGCAAAGAAACACCAAGGGGCTTGGATATGCGCAGAGTAGTAGTGACAGGTTTGGGATTGGTAACTCCGTTGGCCGATGGCGTGGAGGCCAGCTGGTCCAGAATTTTGGATGGTCAGTCCGGGGCGGGCAAGATCACGGGCTTCGATCCCAGCAAGCTGGTCACTCAATACGCCTGCGAAGTGCCGCTTGGCGACGGTACGGATGGTACCTTTAACGGCGACAAGTATATGGAGCCGAAAGAACAGCGCAAAGTGGATACNTTTATCCTGTTCGGCATGGCCGCAGCACAGCAAGCGGTCGAGGATTCCGGCTGGATGCCCACGGACCGCGAAGATCTGGAACGCACCGGCGTCTTGATCGGGTCGGGCATCGGGGGGCTGAACTCTATCGCGAACACNGCCGTGATGATGCACGAGAAAGGCCCGCGCCGCGTGAGCCCGTTCTTTGTGCCCGGCGCGCTGATCAACCTGATCTCGGGTCAGGTATCGATTCGCTATGGNTTCCGCGGCCCGAACCATTCGGTTGTGACCGCCTGTTCCACCGGTGCCCATGCGATTGGTGACGCAAGCCGNCTGATCCAGCATGGCGACGCGGATGTGATGATTGCCGGCGGGGCCGAGGCCGCGATTTGCGAGATCGGCATGGCNGGNTTCAACGCCTGTAAAGCGCTGTCCACCAANCGGGGCGANGACCCCACCAAGGCAAGCCGCCCCTATGACGCGGATCGTGACGGTTTCGTCATGGGCGAGGGCGCGGGTATTGTCGTGCTGGAAGAATACGAACACGCCAANGCNCGTGGGGCCAAGATCTATGCCGAGGTGCTGGGNTATGGTCTGTCNGGCGATGCCTATCACATCACNGCCCCTGCCGAGGATGGCGACGGGGCCGAACGGTCCATGCGCAACGCCCTGCGTGGTGCCGGGCTGGAGCCAAAAGACATCGACTATATCAACGCGCATGGCACATCGACCATGGCTGATGTGATCGANNTGGGCGCGGTCGAGCGGATGCTGGGCGACGCGGTTGAGACGGTNACCATGTCGTCGACGAAATCCGCNACCGGTCACCTGTTGGGGGCTGCTGGCGCGATCGAGGCGATCTTCTCTATCCTNGCGATCCGCGATCAGGTGGCCCCACCGACCATCAACCTCGACAATCCTGCGGTTGAAACCAAGATCGATCTGGCCCCGAACAAGAAGGTCGAGCGCAAGATTGATGTCGCGCTGAGCAACTCTTTCGGCTTTGGTGGCACCAACGCGAGCGTGATCTTCGGGAAAGCATCCTAATGTGGCGTCATATCGCGTCTAACGCTGTTACGTTTCTGATTTTAGGCTTGTTTTTGTTAGGCGGGATTATCCTGTGGGGGCGGGGGCAGTATGATGCCCCCGGTCCGCTGTCGCAGGCGATCTGCCTGCAGGTGGAGCGCGGGTCGAACATGCGTGCCGTGGGCGANGATCTTGCTACGCAAGAGGCCGTAAGCTCGGCTGCGATCTTCCGTCTTGGGGCGGAGTATGAGGAAAANACCCGCGACCTGAAGGCGGGGAGCTTTCTGATCCAGCCCGAAGCCTCGATGAAAGAGATCGTGGACACGGTGACACGCGGNGGGGCAAGCACCTGCGGTACCGAAGTTGTCTACCGCATCGGTGTGAACCGCATCAGCACNCAGGTGCGNGAGCTGGACCCCGNAACAAGCCGTTTCGTCGAGCGTGCCGAATTCACCCCCGGTGAGGATGAGGTGCCAGAGGTCTATACCCAGACCAAGGCGAAGGCCGACANGCGGTTCCGCATCGCGATGGCAGAGGGCGTGACAAGCTGGCAGGTGGCCGAGGCGTTGAAAGCCATCGACCTGCTGTCNGGCGAGATCGCNGCGGTNCCTGCGGAGGGATCTTTGGCCCCNGACAGCTATGAGGTGTCCGAAGGGGACGACCGTGCCGAAATCCTGACGCGTATGGCCGCGGCACAAGAACAGCGTTTGGCCGAAGCCTGGGAGGCTCGCGATCCGGGGCTGCCCGTCGAGACGCCTGAGGAGCTGTTGATCCTTGCCTCTATCGTCGAGAAGGAAACCGGCGTACCGGAAGAGCGCGAACAGGTGGCGAGCGTTTTCGTCAACCGGTTGAATCAGGGCATGCGTCTGCAGACGGACCCGACCGTGATCTACGGGATCACCAACGGGCAGGGCGTCTTGGGGCGTGGTCTGCGCCGCAGCGAGCTGCGCAAGGAGACTCCGTTCAACACCTACGTCATCGACGCGTTGCCACCGACGCCGATTGCGAACCCCGGACGTGCGAGCCTGATGGCTGCGGCACAACCGGCCAGCGAGGACTATGTTTTCTTTGTTGCCGATGGCACCGGCGGTCACGCTTTTGCCGAGACATTGGAAGAGCATAACGCCAATGTCGCGCGCTGGCGCCAGATCGAGGCGGAGCGTGGCGCGGAAGCGGCGGGCAATGCGTCGACGGGCGGAAACTAAGGGTCAGAGCGGGTATAAGTTAGGAATTTGTTAACCATCGTAAGGGCTTGGAAGGTTTCGGTAACCTTGTTTTTCTTGACTTTGCGTCCGCTCTGACATAGAAATACGTCCATGCTAGAAGACATGGGCAAACGGCCCCGGATTAAGTTCCGGTGGCCGTTTTTTCGTGTCTGCTCGGGTTGGAGGTCCAAAACGAGAGGTAAGAGCAAGATGACGATGAATACCCCGGAACAGGAAATTGCTGCCAGCGAAGAGCAGCTTCAGGCGTTGCAGGTCGCGATCCGCGATTTGCGCCGCGAGATAGAGAGCCTGCGCGAACAGGCCCGATCCGGGGAGGAAGTAAACGAAACAGCAGCGTCGAAGGCATTGGGTAAGGCCAGTGGCATGGTGGCGACTTGCGTCAAGGTGGAGACCTATTTGAATGAGTGCAGAAACAGACAAGCGGGCATTGCTCGGGGCGGATATGCGCTCGACCTTGACCGGGCGCGGGCTGACATCGGGTGCAAACTGGATCGGCTCCGCCGATGTTGCGGTGCAAGACCGGTTCCTGAATGATCTGGAGGAGGGAGAGCTTTTGGCTCTCCCTTTTTTGTTCGAGTTCTGGGCCATGCCGCATCAACTGCCCCCCGAAGGCGACTGGCGGTCCTGGGTGATCATGGGCGGGCGCGGCGCGGGTAAGACGCGTGCGGGGGCGGAATGGGTACGCGCGCAGGTCGAAGGGGCGCGGCCCTTGGATGCGGGGCGCTGTCGCCGCGTGGCGCTGGTGGGAGAGACGATCGAGCAGGTGCGCGAGGTGATGATCTTTGGCGACAGCGGGATATTGGCGTGCTCGCCCGCGGATCGGCGACCGGACTGGGAGGCGACGCGCAAGCGGTTGGTCTGGCCCAATGGGGCCGTGGCGACGGTGCATACGGCGCATGACCCAGAGGGGCTGCGCGGGCCGCAGTTTGACGCGGCCTGGGTGGACGAGCTGGCCAAGTGGAAGAAGGCCGAAGAGACGTGGGACCAGTTGCAGTTCGCCTTGCGGCTGGGGGAGGATCCGCGGGTCTGTGTGACCACGACTCCGCGCAATGTCGGCGTGTTGAAAAAACTGCTGGCGTCGCCGTCGACCGTGACCACCCATGCCCCGACAGAGGCGAATGCCGCAAATCTGGCGGGGTCATTTTTGGAAGAAGTACGCGCACGCTATCGCGGGACGCGGCTGGGGCGGCAGGAGCTGGACGGTGTGCTGCTGGCCGATGCGGAAGGGGCCCTGTGGACATCCGAGCGGATCGAGGCCGGGCGGGTGCGGGATGTGCCGCTGCTGGACCGGATCGTCGTGGGGTTGGACCCTGCGACCACCGCAGGCGCGGGGTCGGATGAATGTGGGATTGTGGTGGTGGGCGCGCAGACCCAAGGCCCGCCGCAGGATTGGCGCGCCGTGGTGTTGGCCGATTGCACAGTGCAGGGGGCGACCCCGTCGGGCTGGGCGCGCGCGGCGATCAGCGCGATGGCGCAGTACGGCGCAGATCGCCTTGTCGCCGAGGTCAATCAGGGCGGGCAGATGGTGGCGGAGGTCTTGCGTCAGGTCGACCCATTGGTGCCGGTCAAATCGGTTCATGCCAGCCGTGGCAAGGTGGCGCGGGCGGAGCCTGTGGCGGCACTTTATGAGCAGGGGCGCGTGGGGCATGTGGTGGGGTTGGACGCGCTGGAGGACCAGATGTGCCGGATGACAGCGCGGGGCTATGAGGGCGGCGGATCGCCGGACCGCGTCGATGCGCTGGTCTGGGCGCTGCACGAGTTGATGATAGAGCCTGCGGCACAGTGGCGGATGCCCGGGGTGCGTGGATTGTGAGCGCGTTGCGGAGGAGAGCGGCCCTTCGGGGAGAGTTTAACGGGCAAAATGAACCGCTGTTGCGGGCGGGGCGTGCGCTCTGGTCGGGCGGCGTTAAGGGGTTGGTGAGATCTTCATGGGGCGGTCAATGAGCAGGGAGAGCAGCGGCATGGTTTTTGATTTTCTCAAACGGGGGGCGGTTGAGGTGGTTGCGGAGAAGAAAGCCTCTGCCACAGGGCCTGTCGTTGCGGTTCAGACCAGCGGGCGCGTGGCCTGGAGCCCGCGCGATGTGGTCAGCCTGACGCGCAGCGGGTTCTGCGGCAACCCTGTGGGATTTCGGTCGGTGAAGCTGATTGCGGAAGCCGCGGCGGCCTTGCCGCTGGTGTTGCAGGATGCCGCGCAACGGTTCGAGGCGCATCCGCTGCTGGATCTGGTGGCACGGCCCAATGGGGCGCAGGGGCGTGCGGAGCTGCTGGAGGCGCTTTATGCGCAGCTGTTGTTGACGGGCAACGGCTATATCGAGGCGGTTGGCGCGGGGCCGGTGCCGGTGGAGCTGCATGTCTTGCGGTCGGATCGCATGTCGGTGGTGCCGGGGGCGGATGGCTGGCCGGTGGCCTATGAATATGCCGTCGGCGGGCGCAAGCATCGGTTTGACGTGGCCGGGGATACGGCCGCGATCTGTCATATCAAGAATTTCCACCCACAGGATGACCACTATGGGTTCAGCCCGTTGCAGGCGGCGGCGATGGCGTTGGATGTGCACGGCGCGGCTTCGCGCTGGAGCAAGGCCTTGCTGGACAATGCGGCGCGGCCATCGGGGGCGATTGTGTATCGCGGGGCCGAGGGGCAGGGCAAGCTGAGCGATGATCAGTATGACCGTCTGGTCAGCGAGATGGAGAGCCACCATCAAGGCGCGCGCAATGCGGGGCGGCCGATGCTGCTGGAAGGCGGGTTGGATTGGAAGCCGATGGGGTTTTCGCCCTCGGACATGGAGTTTCACCGCACCAAGGAGGCGGCGGCGCGGGAAGTGGCGCTGGCTTTTGGGGTGCCGCCGATGCTGCTGGGGATCGCGGGGGATGCGACCTATGCCAATTATCAGGAGGCGCATCGGGCGTTCTACCGGCTGACGGTCCTGCCTTTGGCCACGCGGGTTGCCGCGGCGCTTGGCGCATGGCTGGCGGGGTTCACGCATGAGGCGGTGACGTTGAAGCCCGATCTGGATCAGGTGCCCGCCCTGGCGCAGGAGCGTGACGCGCAATGGGCGCGGGTGGCGGGCGCGGATTTCCTGACGCAGGCGGAAAAGCGGTCCTTGTTGGGGCTGCCAGCGGTGGCGGCGGATGGTTGAGGAGATGGGATATGACCGGTTTGAATGTGCGCCGGGCTTGCGGTTGCAGGCGCATGAGAGGGTGAGCGCGATCCATCACGAGAATCTTTTGCAGCGGCTCGACCGGCTGGAGGAGATGATGGAGCGGCTGGAGCGGCGGTTGTGGTTGACNGTCTATGGTGTGGTCGCGGTGATTTTGGCGCAGGCGGTACAGTCGTTTCTGGTGGTCGCGCCGTAGCAATTTGAACGCAAGGGAGGGTGTCATGGAAGATGGCATGCGCTTCGGCCTCGGGTCGGAGAACGGGAGAGGTTTGCCCCATATGGGNGCTGGGTTGGAGCATAAGTTCGCGCGTTTCGACGAGGGGCTTGTGGTGGAGGACGGTACCGAGATCAGCGGCTATGCGAGCCTGTTCGGGCGGGTCGATCAGGGCGGTGATCTGGTGGCACGGGGGGCCTATGGCGCGTCGCTGGCGGCGGCGNAGGCCGCNGGGCGTCGGATCAAGATGCTNTGGCAGCATGATCCGGCACAGCCNATCGGCGTGTGGGACGAGCTGCGCGAGGANGCGCGGGGGCTTTGGGTCAAGGGGCGGCTGCTGGACAGTGTGGCGCGGGGACGCGAGGCGGCGGCCTTGGTCGAGGCCGGGGCGATTGATGGCCTTAGCATCGGCTATCGCACGCAGCGNGCGGCCAAGAATGACGCGGGNCAGCGGGTGCTGCAGACCCTGGACCTGTGGGAGGTGTCGCTGGTGACCTTTCCCATGCTCCCCACGGCGCGGATCGCGGCCAAGGGGGATTTTATCGCCATCGGAGACGTCTTGCGCGGCATGGCCGGTGTCTTTGACGAGGCGCGGCNNAATTTNAAACGGAACGGAGGGTAAGCGGATGGAACGACNNGANGATGACATGGGCACCGAGCCCCGAGGCGCGGTCGAGGAGATGCGCCGNGCTGTGGGTGGATTTGTGCAGGATTTCAAAGGGTTTCAGGACGAGATGACGACCAAGTTGCAACAAACAGAAGAGCGAATGACTATGTTGGATCGAAAGATGACTTTGCCGGCGCGCACNCCATTGGCGGGGGCTGTAGAGACGGGCGCGCCGCATCAGAAGGCGCTGCATGCCTATATCCGCAACGGCGACGACGACGGGTTGCGCGGGCTTGAGCTGGAGAGCAAGGCGCTGTCGGCNGCGGTGAATTCNGATGGTGGNTATCTGGTGGACCCGCAGACCTCGGATCGGGTGAANTCGGTGTTGAATGCCACGGCCTCTATCCGGGCGATTGCGTCGGTGGTGCAGGTCGAGGCGACCTCTTACGACGTGCTGGTGGATCATGCGGATGTGGGTGCCGGTTGGGCGACNGAAACGGGGGCCGTGTCCGAGACCGANACGCCGCAGATCGACCGGATNACCATCCCGCTGCACGAGTTGAGCGCGCTGCCCAAAGCCTCGCAGCGGTTGCTGGATGACAGTGCCTTTGACATCGAAGCCTGGTTGGCGGGGCGGATCGCCGACAAATTCTCGCGGGCCGAAGCCGCGGCCTTTATCCACGGGGACGGGATCGACAAGCCCAAGGGGTTTCTGGCCCATGCCACGGTCGACAATGTGATCTGGGAGTGGGGNAATCTGGGCTATGTGCCCACCGGCGTCGCAGGCGAGATCACGGCGGATGCGGTGGTTGATCTGGTCTATGCGCTTGGGGCGCAGTACCGCGCGCAGGCNAGTTTTGTGATGAGCTCGAAGACCGCGGGCATTGTGCGCAAGCTCAAGGATCTGGACGGGCGGTTCCTGTGGTCTGACGGGATGACGCAGGGCCAGCCCGCGCGGCTGATGGGCTATCCGGTGCTGGTGGCCGAGGANATGCCCGATGTGGCGGCGGATTCATTCTCGGTCGCCTTNGGGGANTTTGCCGCCGGTTACACCGTAGCAGAGCGGCCCGACCTGCGGATCCTGCGCGATCCCTTCAGCGCCAAGCCGCATGTGCTGTTCTATGCGACCAAACGGGTGGGCGGCGACGTGAGCGACTTTGCCGCGATCAAGCTGCTGAAATTCGGCACCGCCTAAGGCGCGGGGTCGAACAGGGGGCTGGCGGTGGCTGGCCCCATCCCCCGGGCGCGCCGTAATGCGCCGGGTGCATTGCCTAGCTGCTGCCTCCGACCGAGCGATGCAGCCGGGGTGCGCGTCCGGGGGGCTTTGGCGGGCTAGATTTGGAGCGATGAGATGTTGATCGAAGAGACAGGGGTGGCGGAGGCCGATCTGCCGCTGGAGCCGTTCAAGGCGCATTTGCGGATGGGTAGCGGTTTTGGCACCGAAACCGTACAAGAGCCCGTTTTGGCGAGNTTTNTGCGTGCCGCCATTGCCGCGATTGAGGCGCGCACAGGTAAGGCGCTGATCTCGCGGTTGTTTACCATGACCGTGCAAGAGTGGGCGGACCCGCAGGCGCAGGCTTTGCCCGTGGGGCCGGTCCGGCAGATCGTGAGCGTCACCGTGGTGNCGCGGGATGCGATGGAGACGGTGATCGAGCCGCAGCGCTATTGGCTGGNNCGCGATATGCAGGCNCCGNTNNTGAANCCNTCNGGGGCGATGCTGCCGTTCATTCCGCCGCAAGGGTCCGTGCAGGTCGTGTTCGAGGCGGGGCTTGGNGAAAGCTGGGGCGCTGTGCCCGCGGATTTGCAGCAGGCCGTGCTGATGCTGGCNGCGCATTACTATGAATACCGCCACGAGACCCGCCTTGGGGANGGCTGCATGCCCTTTGGGGTGAGCAGCCTGATCGAGCGCTACCGCCCGCTGCGGATCGGCTTGGGGGCACGCGCATGAGCCGGCTGTCGTTGAGCCGCCGCTTGGTGTTGGAGGCGCAGGTGCCTCAGCCTGATGGCGCGGGCGGAGAGAGCCGGAGCTGGGTGCGTGTGGGGGATCTCTGGGCGGATGTNACGGCGCGGCGGGGCCGGCGTTTGGGGCGTGGCGGCATTGCGGTGAGCCGCGGGGTTTATGTGGTGACGGTACGCGGTGCGCCAGTGGGCGATCCCGCGCGCCCCTTGCCGCAGCAGCGCTTTCGCGAGGGNACACGGGTNTATCAGATCCAGTCGGTGGCCGAGCAGGACGCACAGGGGCGGTATCTGGCCTGCCTGACCCATGAGGAGGTGGCGGTATGAGCTATGGCATGGGGTNTGCNCTGCANCAGGCGGTCTTTGGCGTGTTGANCACGGATCAGGAGATCACGGCGCTGGTGGGGGATGCGGTTTTTGATGCGGCNCCTGCNGGGGAGGTGCCAGCGCTGTATGTGCAGTTGGGGTCCGAAGCGGTGCNCGATGCCTCTGACGGGACGGGCGGCGGGGCGGAGCATCGGTTCACGGTTCTTGTCGTCACGCATCATGCGGGGTTCGCCCCTGCGAAACAGGTGGCCGCTGCGGTGAGTGATGCGNTGGTCGGTGGGCAGTTTGCCCTGAGCCGCGGGCGGTTGGTGAGCCTGCGGTTCGAGCGGGCCGTCGCACGACAGGTCGCGGCGGATGCGCGCCGCCAGATAGAGATGCGGTTCAGGGCGCGGGTTCAGGACGGCTGAGCCGAGGTTTCAGGAAATTAACAGGAGAGTGGATATGGCTGTTCAAGCGGGCAAAGATCTTTTGGTCAAGGTGGACATGACGAGCGATGGTCAGTTCGAAACGATCGCGGGGCTGCGNGCNACGCGGGTGAGCTTTAACGCGGAGCCGGTTGAGGTGACCTCGCTTGACAGTGAGGGGGGCTGGCGGGAGCTGCTGGCGGGCGCGGGCGTNCGATCTGCCGCNATCAGCGGGTCGGGGGTGTTTCGCGATGCGGGCACCGATGAACGCGCACGGCAGTTGTTTTTTGACGGGCTGACGCCGGATTTTCAGATCGTGATCCCCAGCTTCGGCATTATCGAGGGGCCGTTCCAGGTGGCGGCCATTGAATATGGCGGGTCGCTGAATGGCGAGGCGACCTATGAGCTGAGCCTGCAATCCGCGGGGCAGCTGAGCTTTACCGCGGATACGACAGACGCACCCGGGGACGGGGTCTGATCATGGTGAACCGGTGGCGAGGGGATGTGGCGCTGGTGGTGAANGGTCAGCGNCGCGTGGCACGGCTGACCCTGGGGGCNTTNGCCGAGCTGGAGGACGCGCTGGAGGAGCCGTCGCTGGTGGCTTTGGTCGAGCGGTTCGAGGGNCATCGGTTCAGCAGTCGGGATGTGNTGTTGCTGNTGGCCGCGGGNCTGCGTGCAGGGGGGACTGAGGTAAGNGCCGAGACGCTNGCGCANGCCGAGATCGAGGGNGGGCCGGTNGCNGCNTCTCAGGCCGCCGCAGAGCTTTTGGCGCGTGCCTTTGTCGTGCCGGTATGAGCGTGCCACCCAAGAAGACCACGACAGAGACCGCGCGGGGGATGGACTGGGCCGCGCTACTGCGGGCGGGGCTGAGGGGNTTGNCGCTGACGCCCGACGCATTCTGGGCGCTCACGCCGGCAGAGCTGCAACTGATGCTGGGGAGCGAGGCGGGGCGGGCTCCGCTGTTGGGGGAGGGATTGGCGGCCTTGATGGCGGCTTATCCCGATAGGCAGAGAGAGGAAGACTGATGGCACAGGATGATACATTCGAGGGGCTAGAGGATGGCGCAGAGCGGCTGAATGAGACGCTTGGCGCGACGGCCACGCTGGTGGCCGGGTTCGATGCCGAACTGCGCCGTATGCGCAGCGCATTGGCCGCGACAGGCAAGGATGTCGCGACGTTGGAGAAAGGGCTGAGCCGTGGATTGCGCAGGGCCTTTGATGGTGTCGCGTTTGACGGGATGAAGCTGTCGGATGCCCTGTCCACCGTGGCGCGGTCGATGGTGAACACGACGTATAACGCGGCGATGAAGCCGGTGTCCGATCACGTCGGCGGGCTGATCAGTCAAGGTGTGGGATCACTTGTGCAGGGAATACTCCCCTTTGCCGATGGGGCACCGTTCTCTCAGGGACGTGTGATGCCTTTTGCTCAAGGGGGGATTGTCAGCACCGCCACAGGCTTTGGCATGCGCGGGGGCATGGGGCTGATGGGCGAGGCCGGACCGGAGGCGATCATGCCCTTGGCACGGGGGCCGGACGGTAAGCTGGGTGTCAAAGGGGGCGCGGGCGGCGGGACGAGTGTGGTCATGAACATCACCACCCCTGATGTGCAGGGGTTCCAACGCAGTCAAAGCCAGATCGCCGCACAGCTGAGCCGCGCGCTGAATGCTGGCAACCGTAACCGCTAGGGGAGCAAGCCNATGAATTTTCACGATGTCAGATTTCCACCTAGCCTGAGCTTTGGATCCCTCGGNGGGCCGCAACGCCGTACCGATGTGGTGACGCTCGCCAACGGGTATGAGGAGCGCAACACCCCCTGGGCCCATTCACGCCGTGTGTATGATGCGGGGCTGGGGATGCGCTCTATCGACGATGTCCAAGCGCTCACGGGGTTCTTCGAGGCNCGTATGGGGCAGATGTACGGGTTTCGCTGGAAGGATTGGGCGGATTTCAAATCCTGNGCCTCTTCGGTCGGGGTCACGTTCGAGGATCAGAGCCTTGGNTTCGGGGATGGTGTGCGGACGGACTATCAACTGGTCAAGACCTATAGCTCGGGNGGNCATAGCTACGTCAGGCCGATCACCAAGCCGGTTGCCGGAACCGTGCGCGTGGGGATAGAGCAGGACGCCCTGCAAGAGGGGAGCGANTATGAGGTTGATCTGAGCACGGGCATCATCCGTTTCGCCCATGCGCCGGNCCCCGANATGCAGGTGTNGGCGGGNTTCGAATTCGACGTGCCTGTCCGCTTTGACACGGATCGCATTCTGGTCAGNGTTGCCAGNTTTCAGGCGGGGCAGGTGCCGGATGTGCCTGTGATCGAGGTGCGGGTATGAACGGGGCGGGCAAGGACGCGGNGTTGGCGCATGCGCGCACTGGGCTGACGACGCTGTGCACGGCCTGGGCAATCCGGCGGCGGGACGGGGTGACGCTNGCGTTTACCGACCATGATCAGCCGCTCGGNTTCGACGGGTTGGCGTTTCGTGCGGATAGCGGGCTGAGTGCGCGGGCCTTGGCGCAGAGCACGGGNTTGTCGGTGGATAACACAGAGGCGCTGGGCGCGCTGAGCGATGACGCGATCCGCGAGGANGAGATCGAGCAGGGGCGCTTTGACGGGGCGGAGGTGTGCTGCTGGCGGGTGAACTGGGCCGATGTGACCGCCCGCTGCATGATCTTTCGCGGCACGATTGGCGAGATGCAGCGCGCGGGCGGTGCCTTTCGCGCAGAACTGCGCGGGCTGACCGAGNCGTTGAACCGGCCCTTGGGACGGGTGTTTCAGAAGCCCTGCACCGCGGTGCTGGGGGATGCGGCCTGCGGGTTTGATCTGGCGACGGCGGGCTATGCCGTGACACTCGCCGNGCAGNAGCACGAAGACGGGCGGGTGTTCCGTTGGGAGGGGATCAACGGGTTTGACGACGCATGGTTCGCGCGGGGGCGGCTTGAGGTGCTGGACGGCCCTGCGGNGGGGCTTTGGGGTNTGATCAAACACGACCGGGTGCTGGAGGGGNGGCGCGAGGTCGAGCTGTGGGAGCCGATCCGCGGTNCAATCACCGCCGGGCAACNGCTGAGACTGGTGGCAGGCTGCGACAAACGCCACACCACCTGTCGGCTGAAGTTCAACAACCTGCTGAACTTTCAGGGCTTCCCTGATGTGCCAAGCGCGGATTGGATGATGGCGGTGCCGAAATCCTCGGGCAGCAATACCGGCGGATCGNTNAGATGAGCGCGCGCGGGACCGCCGTGGTGGCTGCGGCGCGGGGNTGGATCGGTACGCCCTACGTGCATCAGGCGGCGCGCAAGGGGGCGGGCTGTGACTGCCTTGGCCTNTTGCGCGGTATCTGGCGCGAGGTGGTGGGGGAGGAGCCCGAGNCGATCCCTTCCTATTCAATGGACTGGTCAGAACCACAGGGGGACGAGCNGCTTTGGCGNGCNGCNCTGCGTNACCTCTCGCCCAANGTCCTGATCGATGAGGCCCCCGGTGACGTGCTGTTGTTCCGNATGCGCAGCGGGNCGGTGGCGAAACATCTGGGCGTGGCGGCAGAGGTCGGCGCGCAGGCTAGCTTTATCCACGGCTACAGCGGGCATGGGGTGACGGAAAGCCCGCTGAGCCTGCCGTGGCGCAGGCGCATTGTGGCGCGTTTTGAATTCCCGGCGGAGGCGATCTGATGGCGACGATACTTCTTTCAACCGCAGGTGCGGCGATTGGCGGCTCTGTCGGGGGCACATTGGCGGGNTTGTCTTCGGTCGCCATTGGGCGTGCCGTGGGGGCGACCCTTGGCCGTGTGATCGACCAGCGGCTGCTGGGGCAAGGGGCGCAGGCGGTCGAGACCGGCAAGGTCGATCGCTTTCGTCTGACCCAGGCGGGCGAGGGCGCGGCGATTGCGCAGGTCTATGGCCGGATGCGTGTCGGGGGACAGGTGATCTGGGCCNCGGATTTNGCCGAGACNACGACNGTGACGGGCGGCGGCGGTGGCAAGGGCGCGCCCTCGACCCCGCAGACGACGGAATACAGCTATAGCGTCAGCCTCGCCATCGCCCTGTGCGAAGGGGAGATCACCAGCATTGGCCGGATCTGGGCGGATGGGGAGGAAATCTCGGCCCACGCGCTGAATATGGCGGTCTATCGCGGGACGCGCGATCAACTGCCCGACCCGACGATTGCCGCGATCGAGGGGGCGGACGCGGTGCCGGCCTNTCGTGGCACGGCCTATGTGGTGATGGAGAACCTCGGGCTGGGGCCCTTTGGCAACCGCGTGCCGCAGTTTTCCTTCGAGGTGCTGCGCGCAGAGGAACCGGATGCGCCTGCCGCCGACATCAGTGTNACCCATGGGGTCNAAGGTGTCGCGNTGATTCCCGGCACAGGGGAATACGCGTTAGCGACGACTCCGGTGCATTATACCGACGGGCAGGGTGGCCGGTGGAGCGCCAATGTCTCTACCCCCGACGGGCGCAGTGATTTCGCCGCCGCGCTGGAGGATGCCACGCAGGACCTGCCGCAGCTGGCTGCCGCGTCGCTGGTCGTNTCGTGGTTTGGCGATGATCTGCGGTGCGGCGAATGCCGCCTGCGNCCCAAGGTNGAAAGCGCCGAGGACGAGGGCGAAAACATGCCGTGGCAGGTGGCAGGTCTGACCCGCGGCACCGCCGAGGTGATCGCCCGCGAGGACGACCGTCCGGTCTATGGTGGCACCCCCGCAGATGCCGCGGTGATCGAGGCGATCCATGCCATTCAGGCGGCGGGCAAGGCGGTGATGTTCTACCCGTTCATCCTGATGGACCAGCTAGAAGGGAATGGCTTACCCGATCCCTATAGCGATGCGGGCACCCAGCCCAAGCTGCCTTGGCGGGGGCGGATCACGCTGGCGAAAGCGCCGGGTCAGGCTGGCAGCTCTGACGGGACGCTGAGCGCGCATAATGAGGTAGCGGCGTTCTTCGGCACGGTCACGGCGGCGGATTTTACCATTGCGGGCGGGCAGGTCATTTATACCGGACCGCAGGAATGGTCGATGTCGCGGTTCATCCTGCATTATGCTGCCCTGTGCAAAGCCGCAGGCGGGGTAGAGGCCTTTTGCATCGGCACCGAGATGCGCGGGCTGACGCAGATCCGCGGGGCGGGGAACAGCTTTGTCGCGGTGCAGGCGTTTCGCGCGCTGGCCGCAGAGGCGCGGCTGCTTTTGGGCGCGGGCACCAAGATCAGCTATGCCGCGGATTGGTCCGAATATTTCGGCTATCACCCACAGGATGGCAGCGGTGATGTGTTCTTTCACCTTGATCCGCTGTGGGCCGACGACACTATCGATTTCATCGGCATCGACAATTATATGCCGCTGTCCGATTGGCGCGACGGGGCGGATCATCTGGACGCGCAGCATAGCGACAGCATCTATGCGCTCGACTATCTGGCGGGTAATGTTGCGGGGGGCGAAGGGTTTGACTGGTATTACCATTCGCCCGAGGCGCGCGCGGCGCAACGCCGTACGCCGATCACTGGTGGGGCCCATGGGGAACCTTGGGTTTACCGTTACAAGGATCTGCGCGGCTGGTGGGAGAACCTGCACCACAATCGTATCGGCGGTGTGTGCGCAGCAGAGCCGACGGGCTGGCAGCCCGGATCCAAGCCCATCTGGTTTACGGAATACGGCTGCGCGGCGGTGGACAAGGGGACCAACCAGCCGAACAAGTTTCTTGACCTCAAAAGCTCTGAAAGCAGTTTGCCGCGCTATTCATCGGGCGCGCGGGATGAGTTGATGCAAATGCAATATCTGCGTGCCGTGGCGGATCATTGGCGGGATCCGGCGCATAATCCGGTCTCGGCGGCCTATGGCGGGCCGATGGTGGATATGACCCGCGCCTTTGTTTGGGCATGGGACACGCGGCCCTATCCTTTCTTTCCCAATAATCGCGCGCTGTGGAGCGATGGTCGAAATTACGCCCGTGGGCATTGGCTGAATGGCCGCAGTGCGGCGCTGCCCTTGTCAGAGCTCGTGGCGGCGATCTGCCGTCGTGCTGGCGTTAACGATTTCGATACCTCTGGGCTGTATGGCTATGTCCGCGGCTATGTGGTGGACGAGGTGGCCGATGCGCGCGCGGCGTTGCAGCCGTTGATGCTGCGCTATGGCTTTGATGCGGTGGAACGCGACGGGATGTTGCGTTTCATCATGCGGGACGGATTGGACGCCGTGCCGCTGAACAGAGAGACGTTGGCTGTTTCGGGTGATCTGGAGGCACCGGTTGAACAGTCCCGTGAGGCAGAGGCGGAGCTTTCGGGGCGTCTGCGTTTGCGGTTTGTGCAGGCGGATGGGGATTACGAGGTGATCGCGGAAGAGGCGATCTTGCCTGACGACGCGACCCATGCCGTGGCGATGTCAGAGTTCAATATGGCGCTCACCCGGGCGGAGGGGCACCAGACAGCTGAACGCTGGCTGACAGAGGCGCGTGTGGCACGCGAAGGGGTGCGTCTGGCGTTGCCGCCGTCGATGATGGATGTCGGCGCGGGTGATGTGATTGCCTTGCCGCCAGACGATGGCGAGGGGGAGGCGCCGTACCGCGTGGATCGGGTCGAGATGGGGGAGATGTCCTTGATCGACGCCGTGCGGATTGAGCCCGAAGTCTATGACCCCGCGCCCTTCGATGACGAATTGGTCGCGTTGAAACCCTTTGTCGCGCCCGTACCGGTGAACGCGCTGTTTCTGGACCTGCCGCTGCTGCGCGGTGACGAGGTACCCCATGCGCCGCATATTGCGGCCAGCGCACGGCAATGGCCGGGCAATGTCGCGGTCTATGCCTCTGGCGGGGAAACGAATTTCAGGTTGAACACCCTGATGCCCCTGCGCGCGACAATGGGGGTCACGCAAAACGACATGGCCCATGCGCGCCCCGGTGTGGTGGATCGCGGGCAGGCGCTGCAGGTCACGCTGACCAGCGGCGTGTTAGAGAGTGTTGATGAGGCCGATCTGCTGGGCGGGGCCAATCTGGCGGCGATCGGCGACGGCTCTGCCGACCGGTGGGAGGTGTTCCAGTTCGCGCGGGCCGAGCTGATCGCCCCGCAAACCTATCTTCTGCGCGACCGGCTCCGCGGGCAAGCGGGGTCGGATGGGGTAATGCCGGATGTCTGGCCGGCGGGATCGCAGTTTGTGCTGCTTAACTCTGTCCCTCGCCAGATCGAGCTCAGCCCGAACCTGTTGCGGATCGCGCAGACCTATCGCATCGGGCCTGCGGGTCGTCCGCTGAACGACCCAAGCTACGTTCAAAAAAACGAGAGCTTTGACGGCAACGGGCTGCGCCCCTATCGGCCCTGCCACCTGCGAATAGAAAAAGAGGCGGGGGCGTTGCGGTTTGGCTGGATACGCCGGACGCGGATCAATGGCGACGGGTGGACGGAGTTCGATGTGCCGCTGGCCGAAGAAAGCGAGCAATATCAACTGCGTATCCTGCAAAACGGTGTTGTTCTGCGCGAAGAGATCGTGGACCGCGCAAGCTGGACCTATACCACCCAAATGCGCGCAGATGACGGGGCGGCGGGGCCTGCGTTGATCAGTGTTGCGCAGGTTTCTGCGCTATACGGGGCGGGGCCCGCGCTGTTTGGCGAGATCAATTTGTGATAAACTGCGCGTGTAAACCCTTGGCTTTACGTTTGGCACTTGGGCGGAACCTGCTATATCGTGGGGACAAAGAAGGATGGTCTTATGGCAAATGCACACACGAATATCGCCACGGTGGATCCGGTTTGGGATCAGATCCAGACGGAAGCACAGAATGCTGTCCGCGATGAGCCGCTGATTGGCGGTTTTGTCCACGCTACGATTCTGCACCATAAATCCATCGAGAAAGCGCTATCCTACCGTATCGCGGCGAAGCTGGCCTCGAATGAAATGTCGATGATGGTGGTCCATGAGATGGTGGAGGAGGCCTTTGCCAGTGATCCCGACCTGATCAAGGCGGCACGTGCCGATCTGGTGGCGATTTACGAGCGTGACCCCGCTTGCCACCGGCTGTTGCAACCGATCCTGTATTTCAAAGGCTATCAGGCCGTGCAGGCCTACCGTGTGGGTCATCATCTGTGGAAACAAGGTAAACGGGATCTGGCCTATTTCGTGCAGATGCGCGTGAGCGAGATTTTTGGCGTCGATATCCACCCCGCCGCGACGATCGGCAAGGGGATCATGATCGACCACGCCCATTCCGTCGTGATTGGCGAAACCGCGGTCGTGGGCGACAACGTGTCGATGCTGCACTCGGTCACTTTGGGCGGGACGGGCAAGGAAGAGCAGGACCGTCACCCGAAAATTGGCAACGGCGTGCTGATCGGCGCGGGGGCGAAAGTGTTGGGTAATATCTCTATCGGGCATTGCTCGCGCATTGCGGCGGGGTCTGTCGTGCTAGAATCTGTGCCGCCCTGCAAGACCGTTGCGGGCATCCCTGCGCGGGTCGTAGGGGAGGCGGGCTGCGATCAGCCTTCGGTCCTGATGGACCACATGCTGGGGCCGCAGGGCGATATTAACATGTAATGCTAAGGGATTGAGGCCGCGCGCCTTCGTCGAGATGTGAAAAGGCCGGACCCGTCAAACGGTCCGGCCTTTTTTGTGGATAGGCGGGGGGCTGTCTGCCCCCCGACCCCCGAGGATTTGGATCCATTTGGAAGAGGGGTTACGCCAGCATCATC
>NZ_NHBI01000046.1:0-7532 GCF_002167505.1 Sulfitobacter sp. TMED3
TTGAAGGACGCACAGACGGCCGGTCGATATGGCTAGGGTCGGACCGGTTTGCCGAGGAGAAGGGTTTCGGCGACGCCATTCCGAAGGATTTGCGCGACCGCATCGAAGGCGCCGGCAGCACTCTTGTCGCCATCGGCGATGAAACCGGTGTGACGGGCATCCTGGAATTGCGCGACCGTATCCGCCCCGATGCCAAGGGCATCGTGGCACAGCTCCACGCGCAGGGCGTGAAGACCATCGTCATGCTGACGGGCGACAACGAGCGGACAGCGCGCGCTGTTGCAGCCGAGGTCGGCATCGACGAGGTCCGTGCCGAGCTTCTGCCCGAAGACAAGGTGACAGCTATCGAAGAACTGGTCGAAACGCATGACATGGTGGCCATGATCGGCGACGGGGTCAACGACGCCCCGGCCATGGCGCGCGCGCATTACGCCATCGCAATGGGTGCCGTTGGTTCGGACGCGGCAATCGAGACGGCGGATATTGCCCTGATGACAGACGACCTCGGGAAGGTGCCTTGGCTGATCGGTCATTCGCGCCGGACAATGTCGATTATCCATCAGAACATCGGCATTTCCTTGGCGACCAAGGGCGTTTTCGTTGTCGCTACCGCGTTCGGACTGGCATCGATGTGGGGCGCTATTGCAGCCGACGTAGGAGTGTCATTGCTGGTGGTGGCCAACGCCCTGCGCCTGCTTAACAGCCAAGAGGCCAAGGCGCCGCCGTCCGGCGGTGAACAGGTTGGCGAAGGCTTGGCCAAAGGGGCGCTGGCACATGGTCATTGAACTGGGAGAACGCGGAAAGGAGCCGAGACGGGACATGAGCGTGAAGGGCAGGATGATGTGTCCGGTTTGCGAGGTGCCCTTGAGTATGACAGAACGCCAGGGGATCGAGATCGACTTTTGTCCCGATTGCCGGGGTGTCTGGCTCGACCGAGGCGAACTGGACAAGATCATCGAGCGTTCGGCACCCGATGTGGCGCCTCAGCGGGTGCCTGAGCCGCGCGGCTACAACGATGATCGCGGCTACCGGCGCGGAAAACACGGCGGCGGCGACGGCAAGCACGGCTATCGCCGCAAATCCTGGCTTCACGAGTTGTTCGATTAAGGCCTGCCGTGGCTCCCTGCCGGTCGCCCTCAAGGCGCTGCGGTAGGCCCGCAAGGCATTCAGCGGTGAGCAGGTTGGTCCAGCGATGGCAAAGGCCGCGCTTGCCCACGGACATTGATCACGCAGCATTTGCAAGGTAATGTAGTGTCCATATCAGCCCTCACGAAAGAGGCATCGAGCAGTGAAAACCATCCGATTTCCCCGCCGCGCCGTCCTGCTGGGCGGGTTGGCAGCGTTTTTGTCTGGCTGTGCCAGCAAGTTCCGCAGCTATGGCGGACCCGAGGTGACCCGTGTTCGGCTTTACAAGGGGCAGCGTTTGCTTGTTCTGGACGGAGCCGATCGCGTATTGCAAACCTATCCGGTCGGGCTGGGTTTCGCTCCTGAGGGTCACAAGCAATTCGAGGGAGACGGCCGGACCCCNGAGGGCNCNTACNTAGTNGATAAGCGCAACCCNGANAGTACGTATCATCTTTCNGTTGGNATCTCNTATCCGAANGAGGCCGACATCGCCTTTGCNGAAGCGCAGGGCCTTTCCCCCGGCGGCGACATTTTCATCCATGGTGGTCCACGCCCGGGCATCGACCCAACGGACGTCCGCGACTGGACAGCTGGCTGCATCGCGGTCACAGATCGGCAGATCGAGGANATCTATGCAATGGTGAANGACGGAACACCGATCGACATCTACGCCTGATGGGAGGAGATGATCTTCCGTCAGATCAGGCAAATCGTCGGNACAGGGCCACGTTGATCGCTTCGATGGCGATCACGGCCAAAGTGACGCTCGCCGCCGTGGGNCAGCGCAAGCACCCGGTACGCGTAAGGACACTACAATATGTGTCCAGCCGTGGCAGTGGCGAAACAGGCGGGCCCTAGCGGAGAAGAATACGTCTGGTCTCATGTCGAATTCAATCTATCCGAGGGCATAGACGATGGTCACGACGGTAATCATGNCAACCATGAACATGGAGNATGCGCCAAGNGCGAGCGTACGGCCCATGTCCCGGTTCGGCTTCTCTACTTTCAGACGCAGTTCCTCCGCGGTTTCCGGAAACTCGAGCGCCGCCGCATTCGATTGGCGCATCAGGTCGTAGCGGGACGTCCAGCGCCGTTCCTCCGCCGCGTTCCAGCCGTTCAGCACCAGAATGATTGCCACGATGAGAACCATCGATGACGGGACCCAGATTACGTAGCCACCGATTGTCTCGTCAGCCAGGGCGCGAAGTCGACCATCGCTCGCTGCGATGATTTCTGATCCATAGAGGGGCACATCCTTGAGCGTTGTCAGGGAGCCTAGAAAGATGTTGGAAACGATCACCACGAACCCTGACATCAGCCGAGCACCGCGCCGCGCTCCTTCAGGTGGATCGCGCAGATCGAACAGCAAAGCAAAGTACCAAAGCCCAGCCAGCACCATAGACAGATGTGCCAGCGCTTCCATCGCNGCAATACGTTGTGTAAGGGCGTAAATCATCGGGATCTGCCAGACGAAAAGCGCACCAATCAACAAGGAGGTGGCAGATGCAGGAAGCGCCAAGAATCGCGGGATGCGCGCACGCCCAATCGCGGCAAGGCGTCGGCGCCATTCCCTTTTCAATCCAGCTTGAAGGCCAAGCCAGGGCTGAGAAACCGCGATAAGAAGCGGTCCTACCAGTCGCAGAAGAAGATGCTCGACCTGATGTACCGAAAACAGACTGTGCCCCAATGGCGCGAGCGGCCCATTCGTCGCGACGAGGACGGCCGCGAGGCCGGCAAAGAAGGCGGTTCGACGCCAACCAGAAACCCTTCCGAGACAGCGAGCGTGTATCTTGAGCCCACGCAAAAACAGCCATGCTGTAAGACCGACAACAATGAGCGACACCGGTGACAGCACATAGCCGAAAGGGTCGTATAGGAATAAGAAGTTCGTGATCATTCGCTCTGGCCCTCGCTCATCCGAGGGTTGTCGGAGGTAGCTGGTGTGAGCCGCGAGATCCCGGAAGCGCCGCCACGGGCCAGTGACAGATCGGTCGACATGGCGAGGTATTCGCCTTGTATCCACGAGGGAAAGAGATTGTCGTAGAATCGAGATAGCGGATGTCCCGACTGTCCGGCGGGCGAGATGTAGTATGATCCCGCTGCTTCCGATATCGACATGACCGCCTGAAAATTGCTTCCGGCACTCACAAGGAATGGACGGTCTTCTACGACACCAAATGATGTTAAGAATTGCGTAAACGGATCGCCTGAAATCGGCGCTTGAAGGGACAGCAGGTTGGTCAGCAACCGACGCGAACTGATCGGCGACCACTGCATGTCCAATCTATGCTCTTCCCCCCAGGTCCACGTCGAGGGATCGCGCCCATATCGATCGACCAGCCAGCCAAGGGCATCATCCAGGGCCACGCGAACCTGCTCCTCGCATGTCTCGCGAGGTGAGGATAGGCGGATGTCACACCAGATCGCGCTACCGCGACGATCGCTGAGTACCGCAAAAAGAAAGTTCGAGTTCGGACGGGTCCAGAGTTGCTCCGCTGTCGGAAACTCGTCCTTCAAAATGCGCTGCTGCAAAGCCCGGACCCAGGTCCAGAACAGCAGAGGTTCCGGTGAATAGCGATCCATTTCGCCATTCCACGACGCAAGCCTGTCCAGTAGCTCACGACGAAGGCTGTCCGCATCGGTGCCTTCGGTGCTGTCTCTGGACTGCACAAACCAAAGCTCTTTCGCCATCAGGGGCAGGAGGGTTCGCGCCACGGAACTTACGGTGTCCCTTTGAACACCGATGGCGCCTTCCGTCGAGAAGATCGATTGCCGCGCTTCAAGCTCCGCCAGTCGAATGTCGCGAAAAGACGACGCCCGAACGGCCTCCGCTCTTGGCCATCGGGCAACGGTCTCTCGGTCAATGGCCAATGCCTCCATGCCCTTCGGCAACATGTCTGCGGCAACTCCGATGGCATCGGTCGCGTCGGCCGAACGCGCGAACAGCTCCAGCATCGTCAGGAAACCTGCCGCCTGCACGGGTGACGGCCCCCTTGGTGCCTCCTCGTCTGGCACGGGAAATGACCGGAAGGCCCAGGCGACGCGCGTATTGCGACCGACAATAACGAAAGGTACGCCCGGCATTGTGGCCCCTATGGCCGGCCCTGTCGAAAATTGAAGATCTGCGAGATACCATTCCGAGGGAAGCGACAGGGAACCGCTGGTATCGGCGGCTAGAATTGGCGTTCCGGTCGCTGTTCGGTCGCCGTCCATCGCCCATGCATCAAGGCGCTGCTCCGGATCAGTCGCAAACAGTTCGGGCACTCTCAGGCGATCCGCCGGTATAATGGCACCTGATATACTCGGCATTCCTTCCCGTGCGCTTCCCGGTCGCAGGCCATTCAGGAAAGACCGGGCAATCCTCAGGCTATCGCCGGGTGTCCAGGCCGCGATCGACCGTTCGTCTGCGATCAGCAGCTCCGGAGAGCCTCTGCCACGCCCGCCTTCTGACACAAGCTCGAGCCACGCATTGACGCCCGCGGCATAGGACGCGAGCGCGTCTGAGACCGCTGGCGCAACGGACAATGTCTCATCGGATGGCCACGAAGCTTCCGCTTTTCGCCTTGCCCTTAACAGTTGACCGAGCCTGTCTTGGGCGTGAACGAAGCCGATCGCGAAGTAGACATCTGCAGCGGAAGTTGCGGAGATGTGCGGGACTGCCGAAGAATCTCGCAGAATGTCGACCGGTCCGCCTAAGCCTGCGACCGTGAAGTCCTCGTCGTAGTCGGGAACGGATGCGCTCAGCAGAAAATAGACCAACCCGGAACCAACCGATACCGTGATGCAGATTGCCAGAAACCCGTACAGCAATATGTTGAAAAGCCGTCTCATGTCGGTGCTGTTTCGAAACCTTTCTTAAAAAAAGATGCGCAAGAGGACCACCGATATGAAATAGGTGAGAAGACCGAAGGCGATCGCCGAACTTGCCGCATACTGGAGGATATCCAGCCGGTTTCCTTTTCGGTGTCGCGCCAGATATCCACCCCAGATCGCACCCGCGACAATGCCCGCGATTACCAGCATGACTTTTTCTCCGTTCTTGTTCTCTTGTTGCACCGGTGTGTGCCGACCAGATCTGCAGCCAGTCCCACGGCCCAAGTAGTGAAGATGAGAGCCAGCAGCGCCCAGTCGCCGAAGCGCGCATAGAGGGTTGACGGATGAGCAGAGGGCAGAGCCGCATCTATGACACCGGTTTCTCCNTTGCCGAGCCGCGCGACGAGGTCACCGTTTGCGTCGATGATCGCGGAGATCCCTGTGTTTGCGGCCCGGACGATGGGAAGCCCTTCCTCGACAGCGCGCATGCGTGCNGAGGCGAGGTGCTGCTCCGGTCCAATNCTGGTTCCGAACCAAGCATCNTTGGTCGCNTTGAAAATCCAGTCCGGCCGGAACAGGTCGTCGACCACATGCCCTGGGAAGATGATCTCATAGCAGATCGCCACGGCGACCAGCGGCACACCCGGAAGCGCAAGCGTTCNNGGGCCCGGTCCGGGCGTAAANTCGCCCAGNCCCGCCGTGAGCCGCTCGATNGGCAACCAGCNGCGGAATGGCACATATTCGCCGAAGGGTACGAGATGGTGTTTCGCGTATCCGGTCAGGATTCTCGCCGGTCNCGNCAAANGCCTGNACCGTGTTGAAATATNGGNTNCCATCCTCNCTCNGTACACGGTCCGGCACNCCGGTGAGCAGCACNCTGCCNTCNGNNAGCGCAGCGGCAATGCGNNCCNGNGCCTCCGTATCCTCATCGAGGAAACCCGGAAAGGCGGTTTCCGGCCAGAGAAGNACGTCGAAATCGCCGCGCCGGGTTGAAAGCTCAAGATAGCGCGCGAANGTCGCCTCGCGGTTCTCGGGCGNCCATTTCTCCTCTTGTGGAATGTTGCCCTGGACGATGCGCANNTCGACACCGGGTGGCTGTTGTGCATCCGACTGGAGGCGNAGCGTGCCGACAGCCCACATCGTCGCNATNCNGGCCAGCGCCATGAGCGAAANGGTCAATCGTTGCCGCCCGGACGCCATNGCAGCCGCGCCNGGGAGTACCGCNACGAACACGGTGAGAAAGCTTANCCCATAGCTTCCGACCCAGGCGGNGGNCTGGCGAANNGCGGCGTANTCNANNAGNGCGTAGCNGGCGAGGTTCCANGGAANNCCTGTCANAACGTGACCNCGCAACCACTCNGCNNCGGTCCAGGAGGTCGCGAACAGGAGGCAGGCCAAGAGACTGCCCATGGCTCCGCGCCGCGCGATTTCGGCAAAAAGCGCNGCGGCAATGGCTGGGAAAATCGCGAGACCTGCGGACAATCCCGCGACCGCCGGAATCGCCATCGTCCCAAACCGCTCGGCCTCGACGTAGAAACTTTCCGCGATCCACCAAATCCCGAAACCGAACTGGCCGAGACCAAACGCCCAGCCGACGAGGAAAGCGCGCCCGAAGGAGAGATCGCGAAGACCGACAAACAACGCGGAATAGGCAATGGGAACAAGCAAGAGAAGCGAGAAAGGCGGGAAAGTCAGAACGGTCAGCGCCCCGGCGACGAAACCAAGCGTCATCCGCGAAAGAAAACGGTGGCGCAGAGCGATGCGGTTCAGAATTTCCGGCTTCACGACTTGATCGAACGCCGCGCGCTGATCCATGCCGCGGCGAGCAAGAGCCCCACGCCACTGACGACAAATACATCGGCCAAGTTGAAGGCAGGCCAATGTGTTGTGCCAATGTAGAAATCGAGAAAGTCTGTTACAGCCCGATACCGCACACGATCGATGACATTGCCCAGGGCTCCGCCAATGATCGCGCCATAGGCAAGTGTTTCGACCGCATTTTCGGCGCGAAACAGCATAACCCCTAGCCAAACACAGATGGCAAGAGCGAGAGCGATGAGGCTCCACCACGGAGCGCCGCCCAGCATCCCGAAAGTCACGCCGTCATTACGATAAAAGACGAGGTTGAATCCCGGAAACACGGAAATCCCGGCGCTTAAAGTGGCGGCATTCGCAACAACAATGGCTTTGGTGATCTGATCAATCGCGAACGCAGCAAGTGCTGCGAAGACGCCGATCATCGGAGATACCTTGTTTAGTGACATTGCCTCATCCCAACCAGACATCAAGGAACAGCATCAGAACGAGCCCGACTGCGAGACCGAGCGTCGCCCTGTTCTGATGGCCGCTGCGATGGGTTTCGGGGATGATTTCGTGGCTAATGACGTAGAGCATTGCGCCCGCGGCAAAGGCCAGACCCCATGGAAGCAGCGGTTCCGACAGTGTGATGATGCCGGCCCCGAGCAAACCGCCAATCGGCTCGACCATGCCCGTCAGCGCCGCGATGCCCCAGGCGCGCAGCTTCGGATATCCCTCGCCCAGCAGAGATACAGCAACGGCCAATCCTTCGGGCGCATTCTGAAGCCCGATGCCGA
>NZ_NHBI01000047.1:0-8611 GCF_002167505.1 Sulfitobacter sp. TMED3
AGACGGTCCAGCAAGTCTTTGTCGATGCTCATACGTGGGTCTCCTCTGTGAGCAGTTACCACGTCAGCGCACAAAATTCAGGATAGTCCCGGAGATAAGATCGTCATCATCAACCACACCGAAGTCGACGACCCCTTGCGGGGTCGCGGGTACGGGCAGATGCTTATCGAACAAATTGTCGCTGACATGCGAGAGCAAAGCAAAAAGATCGTGCCGCTGTGCCCCTTCGCCGCCTCAGAATTTCGGAAACACCCCGAATGGGCTGACGTGCTGAATTAGGCTTATAAAGCATAGCCAAACACGAACATTTTCAAAAATGTAAGCGTCTCATTTTGTGAAAAAATGAGACCCTTGTTGGCGAACGCCTTGAGGTCAATCTCACGCCCAGTCCAATCCAATCCGGCCATATATGCCCTGCTGTGTATATCGGGCACCATAATCCAAAACGGCGGCGTTGGGTCGTGGGTCGCAAGTTACCGGTCATTGTAAAAACCGCTTCACTGCCTCAAAGTCGGCACCTGCGCCATCTTTTGTTTGATAAACGAACTGAATTGCCGGACCCTAAGCGGCTCGATCCCGCCGGGCGGGCGCATGAAGTGAATGTTCCACTCCGGCGCTACGATATATCTGTCCAGGACAGTTACCAGTTCACCACTTTCAAGATGCTCGGCAACTTCCCATGTACATTTGCGCGCGATGCCAAAGCCGGAAATGGCAGCTTCGGTAACACCCTCTGCAAGATTGGTCACGAAACGGCCCGCAACTTTGACGGCATCTTCCTCCCCATGAGGCCCTTTGAACTTCCAATTCTGCAATGCATCGCGAATTACGCAGTCAAAATGAACCAGGTCCTGTGGCGTTTGTGGCGTACCCATCGCTTTTAGGTAGTCTGGCGCAGCAACCAGAATACGTGGACATGAACTAAGCTTTTGCGCCTTGAGGCTCGAGCTTTCCAGAGCACCCAATCGGATAGCACAATCGAACCCGTTATCCACGATGTCAAAAACCGTATCACTAAGNTGGAGTTGCACGGTCAAACCCGGATGCATCGACAAGAATTCCGTCACAAATGGCGCAATGTACTTCCGCCCGAATGAGGCAGGGCCAGCCAATCTTAGAGTGCCGCGCAGGACTTGATTTTCGCCACNTACGTCAAGCATGGCGTCCTGCACCGTCTCGAAAATCCGCTCTGCATGTTTCAGCAAGCGCTCCCCTTCAAGCGTCACACTGACGCTTCGAGTTGTCCGGTGCAAAAGCTGCGCGCCCACTTCGGATTCGAGTGCCTGAATGCGTTGCGTCGCGCTCGTCGGCGACAAACCAAACTCTGCACCGGCCTTACCGATAGCTCCCAACCGCGCTGCCCGAACGAACAATTCCAGCAATTTCAGATCGTTAATCATTATTTGCCACAGNCAAATAGTATATTATTTTTTGAAGCCATTATCATTCNTTGGTTTCATAGTATCTCACTCCCGGCAACGAGCCAAGACGCTTCACCACGAAAGTATATGACATGATGAAACACTCCGTTCTGCCCATAGCCGCAATAGCCCTGTCGCTAAGTTCCCAGCAATCCTTTGCACAAGAAGCCACCGAGATCGTGAAATTTTCGGATGTTACTTATCAGCCGCTCAACCCAGCACGCGGAGACGCAGCACCTCAGGCCGGCGTGCTCTGGGGGGATATCGCCAAAGACGTGCCCACCGGTGCCATTATCAAATTCGGAGAGAACTTTTCTTCGCCGCCCCATATTCACAACATTACCTATCGGGGCATCGTTATCGAAGGTGCAGTCCACAATGATGATCCCGATGCCGCAAACATGTGGATGGGGCCGGGCTCTTTTTGGTCACAGCCGGCGGGTGAGCCTCACATCACATCTGCGGCGGCAGAGGGCGGCGCAACGATCTTTTTGGAGATCCTCGAAGGGCCATATCTGGTCCGGCCGACCGAAGAGGCTTTTGACAACCANGAACTTCCAGTGAATTTGGATTCAAGCAACGTTGTCTGGCTAAGCACGGATGATGTGACATGGATCGATCAGCCTGCCGCCAAGGACAACACCGCCGCCCCNCAGCTCGCCTACCTTTGGGGAGAGACCAGCGCAANCAATGCAACATTCCTGAAAATTCCGGCAGGAACTTCCGGCACGCTCGAAAGCAATGCTGGATTGCTCCGCGCTGTCACAATCTCCGGCAAAACGGACCTAACCGTCCCGGANGGNTCCACAGNAAGCGATCTGGTTCCCGGCAGCTATTTCGGCTCTGAAACAGGCGGATCATATGATCTGTCTTGCCAGATCGAAGATGATTGCATGCTGTATGTGCGGGCAGAANGCAAATACACTTTCACCGGGAAGTAATCGCAGTGCCGCNGTCGTTTGAAAGATGGCTCTANTCCCACGTTCAAGCGATCGCGGTCCACTGGCAAAGAAAATANCAAGCTCCNGTATCGTGCATCCGCCTGCTTTTCTGAAATCGAACAAACCGGNACGTGGATCTGTCGACTTTNGGCAGGNCAGCTTTTTGGAAAGACAATGAAGTCTTAGCCGCTCGTGATACGTCCGCTTTCACCATTGTCTTCCCCATGCTTCGCACCTGCAGCGAAGGTTCGCAATATGCCCAAAACGGCCATTCGTGCTTTGTCGCACCATCGGAACTCTGTCGCCTTGCCGCTCCCTATGCGCCGCTTGCAGACCAANAAACCGAATTGCATAAAGCTAAATACCTGCAAGCAAGCGAATTTGATTTAGAACGGAAAGTCTGCACCAAACCACGACGCGNTCGACAGGATCGNTGCATTTACCTATGTAACTGGGTACACNAATTNGAGTAGTAAGCNGCGCGCNGTTTGTGTCAGGGCTTTGCGACCGGCGACACCAACGGNACTTTCAANCNCACGANNAANCCCCGCTCCTGCGGCAACAGNTCGACGTCACCACCGTGACGGCGCAGGACATCCTGAACGATGGCAAGCCCAAGCCCGCTGCCCTCCCCTTCGCTNAATTGACCGAACCGTTGAAACGCGGCCTGCGTGCTGTCTTTGGGGATGCCGATGCCGTCATCTTGTACGGTCAGCACCGCATNCCCCGCCTCGGCCACGGTGCTCACGCGGATCGCTGAGAGGCCTGGGCCCCCATGGGACAGCGCGTTTTCGAGAAGATTTGTGATCGCCTCACCCAGCAGCACGCTGTCGCCATTCACGGGCAAAGGGGCAGGATATGGCTCGAAGCCAAAGCCTATATCCCGCGACAGGATCGTCGGGGCAAAGTCACTGCATACTTCGGCAGCGATAGCGTTAAGTTCCAGTCTATCGAATGTTGGTGCCTCGTCGTAGCGCAACCGTTCGAGAGACAACAACTGATTGGCGAGCCGCGCCGATTTACGTGCGGCGGCAATCAACTCGCGTTCGCGCAGGCGACGCTCTTGCGGGTCGCTGACATCCGGCAAAACCTCGGCCAATGACAACAGTGCGGAGGCGGGGTTGCGCAGCTGATGCGCGGCGTTGGAGATAAAGACCTGATGGTCCTCAATGCTCTGGCGCACCTGCCCGAAAAGCCGGTTCAATGTGGCTACAATACCAAAGACCTCGGCCGGGACCGGGCGGCGGATATCGCGCAGGTCATCGGGGGATCGGTGTTGGATCGCATCTTGCAAATCGTTCAAGGGGCGCAGGCCGATCTTCACCCCGAACCAGACCACCAAAGCAAGGGCCGCCATCAGGCTGGCGATCAACGCCGCCGCGCGGCGCGCCAGAGCGGCGGCAAAGGCATTTCGGTCACTGTCCCTTTGCCAGACGGTGACGATCGTATCGCCCGTGAGGTTGCCGATGGTCGTGCTCTCTCGCATCCGCAAAACCCGCACAGGCTCGCCCCGATATTCCGCCATCGTGTAGTCCAGCCGATCCTCGCCCGTTCGGCCGCCGGAAACGGGCGGATAGGCATAGCCGGTAATGTAGATGCCACCAGGACCGGTAACATGGTAAAAAAGCTCACCGCCCCCGGCATCCGAGACGAAATCCCGCGTGCTGGGAGAAAGCGCATCGCCACCAGAAATCGCCACATCGCGAGAGATTGCCAAGGCCGCGGCCAGCAGGCTCCGGTCGAACAGGGTTTCAGAGGTGCGCTGCGCCACTTCAAAGCGCCAAAACCCCAGAACGATCGAAAGCAGCAGCAGCGGCGGCAGGATCAGCATGAAGAGCCGAGAGCGCAGCGACATCGAGGTCATGCGCTATCGACTTCAAGCATATAGCCCAGCCCACGGGCGGCTTTGATGCGGATGCCGAAGGGCTCTAACCGTTTGCGAAGACGGGACACATGCGGCTCGATGGCGCTGTCTTCCTGCGCGGCACCGGTGCCATAGACATGCGTGATCAACTGGGATTTCGACACGATGCGTCCGCGCCGTTCCAGTAGACATTCCAGCGTCGCCAGTTCTTTGCGGGGGAAGGCCAGCGGCTGCTCACCCTCCAACAGCTGCCGGTTCGTGCGGTCAAAGACCAAGGGGCCAATCGCGTCGCGGGCCGCGAACTCAAGGTTCTTGCGCCGCGCCATGGCCCGAAGCCGCGCCTCGAGCTCGTCCATCTCGAAGGGTTTGGTCAGGTAATCATCAGCTCCGGCATCCAGCCCTGCTACTCGCTCTGACGTCTCGGCCCGCGCGGTCAGCAGGATCACTGGCGTGCCATCGCCACGGCGGCGCAGACGGCTCAGAACTTCCAGCCCGTCACAACCGGGCAAGTTACAGTCTAGCACGATCAGGTCAGCCCCCTCATGTCGCAAGAAAATGTCAGCATCTTCCCCGTCATGCAGCAGGTCCACCGCATGGCCCCGATCGCGCAAGCGATGGGCAATTCCCTGTGCCAGAGCCTCATTGTCTTCGATGACTGCAATGCGCATGATTAAAACTTAATCCTGATGCGCAAGTTTCGCGCAAGGTTGGAAAGGCAGTGTGCCCGTGTTGGAGGAGGGATTCGTTCCCTGAAACAAATACGAATTACGGCAGGCGTGAAAGCCTGACCGATACAGAATGTCTACGGGAGGACACCAATGACTATCAAGTATTTCGCCGCAACCGCTGTATCTGCTGCTTGCCTTGCCGCCCCGGCGCTGGCCGAAGTCGACTTTGCAGGGAAAACCATCGAGTGGGTCATCCCCTTCTCGGAAACCGGCGGCTCGGCCAAATGGGCCAACTTCTTTGCGCCGCTCTTGTCCGAAGAACTGCCCGGCAACCCCACCGTCGTGGTCAAATTCATGCCGGGCGCGGGTTCAACCAAAGGCGCCAACTGGTTCCAAGAGCAAGAGCATGACGAGGGCACGGTTCTTTTCGGCACCTCCGGCTCGACCCAGTTCCCCTATCTGCTGGACGATCCGCGTGTGCGCTATGAGTACAGCGACTGGAAGCCTGTCATGGCGTCGGGCACCGGCGGGGTCGCCTATCTGAATCCCACGGACGGTGAAAAATTCGATGGCACCGCCAATAACCTTAAAGACATCAACTTCATCTACGGTTCGCAGGGTGCCACGCGCCTTGATCTCGTGCCGTTGCTGGCATGGGAGATGCTGGGCATGAATGTTGAGCCGGTCTTTGGCATCAAGGGCCGTGGCGATGGCCGTCTGATGTTTGAGCGCGGCGAGGCCACGATCGACTACCAAACCTCGTCAAGCTACCTCGGTGCCTCTGCTGATCTGGTGGAAAAGGGTCAAGCCGTGCCGATGATGACATGGGGCGCACTTGACGACGATGGCAACATCGTCCGCGATCCCACTTTCCCCGACATCCTGACCTTTAAGGAAGTCTGCGAAGCCACCGAAGGCTGCGCCACCGAAGGTGAAGCATGGGACGCATGGAAAGCCTTCTTTATCGCAGGTTTCCCTGTGCAAAAGATCGCCTTCCTGCCCGCAGGGACGCCCGATGACGTGATCGAGACCTACACGGCGGCCTTCGACGCGGTGCGCAACCGCGAAGATTTCGCCCAAATCGCCGAGAAGCGCGTCGGTAAGTACCCCGTCTTCGTAGGCGAAGGCGCGGCAAAGGCGACTGAGCGCGGCACGACCGTCTCTGCGGAGGCGAAAGCCTTCGTCACCAACTGGCTGCAAGAAGCCTATGGCGTTTCGCTGAAGTAAGCGGAACCCTCTTGGCCCCGGGTCAATCCCGGGGCCATCCCCTCCCTTTAATCTAACATTTCGAGGTCGGTGCGATGGATCTGTTCGCAACCGCTCTGCCTGCGCTTGGCCAGGCATGGGCTCTCATTCTGCAACCTATGGTTCTGGGATATCTGGTGCTGGGCGTGGTCATGGGCCTCGCTGTCGGGGTCTTTCCCGGCCTCGGCGGGATCGCGGGGCTGTCGCTGCTTTTGCCTTTCATGTTCGGCATGGACCCGGTGCTGGGTCTGGCGCTGATGATCGGCATGGTCGCGGTGGTGCCAACCTCTGACACTTTCGCTTCGGTTCTAATGGGCATCCCCGGGTCTTCGGCCAGCCAAGCCACAGTGCTTGACGGGTTTCCTATGGCCAAAAAAGGACAAGCCGCGCGGGCGCTATCTGCGGCTTTCACCTCATCGCTCTTCGGCGGTCTGGTCGGCGCGGCTTTCCTGACGTTGTTCATCGTTGTGGCACGTCCCATCGTCTTGTCCTTCGGCCTGCCCGAGATGCTGATGATCTCGATCCTCGGTCTGTCGATGGTGGCGGTGTTGGCGGGTCGCGTAGCGCTTAAAGGTCTGGCGGCCGCGGGCCTCGGTCTGCTTATCGGCACCATCGGCGAGGCCGACGCGGGCGGCTCCCTGCGCATGGCGACCTATGACATCCCCTACCTCACGGACGGGTTGAAACTGGTGATCGTGGGCCTTGGCATCTTTGCCGTGCCCGAGATCGTATCGCTTCTGCGCCAAGACCGGGCGATTTCCAAAGAAGCCAAGCTTGGCGCGGGCTGGGGCGAAGGCGTGCGTGACTGGGTGGCCAACAAATGGCTGTCGGTCCGCTGCTCGTTGATCGGCGTGGTGGTCGGCGTCATTCCCGGCCTTGGTGGGTCAGTCGTTGACTGGATCGCCTATGGTCACGCGGTTCAAACGACGAAAGACAAATCGAACTTCGGCAAAGGCGAAGTGCGCGGCGTGATCGGGCCGGAAAGCTCGAACAACGCGAAAGAGGGCGGCGGTTTGGTCCCTACCCTGCTGTTCGGCATTCCCGGTTCTGGCTCCATGGCGATCTTCATCGGTGCCATCGCGCTCTTGGGGTCTGGCGAGATCGAAGTCGGCCCCTCAATGCTACGCGACAACCTCGACATTACCTATTCGATTGTCTGGCTGCTAGCGTTGGCCAATGTCGTCGGCACACTGCTGTGCATCGCGGCCTCGGGCGGCGTCGCCAAGCTGACGACGATCCGCTTCACCTACCTTGCGCCTTTCCTTTTCATGTTGATCTCATTCGCGGCATTCCAGTCGGGCCAGAACTTCGAAGATATCCTCGCCCTCTTCGTGATCGGGTTGATCGGCATCTTCCTGCGCCGCTTTGACTGGTCGCGCCCGGCCTTCCTCATCGGTTTCGTCCTGTCCAACCCGGTCGAGAAATTCTCGAACCAAGCGTTTCAGATCGCGTCTTTCCGGTTCCGCAAATCCTTTGAGGATGGCATGGACTATGTCTTCTCCCCCATCGTCATTGTGCTGCTGATCATCACCGTGGTCTCTGTCGTGCTGGGTCTGCGTCAGGCCAAGTCGATCATGGCCGAGGGCGATGTGCAGTCCGGCTCAAAACGCGCGCCCTTGGTCTTTTTGCTGATCATCATGGGCTACGTCGTGGCCGCGCTGATCAATGCCTCGCTGATCCCTGACTTCAACATGACCGACAAGATCGTGCCGCTGGTTGTGGGGGGCATCGCATTGGCTGCGCTGCTGATCCTGCTGGTCCAGATGATCCTGCGCCCCGAAAGCGATGCCATCTTCGCCGACAAGGAAGTCTCGGGCGAGGACGCGGATGCGCCCTATGGCCTCTGGAGCACGCTGGCGTGGTTCGTGGGGCTGATCGTCGCCACATATTTCGTCGGCTTCATCCTCGCGCTCTTGGGCTTTTTGGTCAGCTTTCTGCGGGTCCGCGCACAGGCGCATTGGCCGAAAACCCTGATCCTGACAGCCTGCGGCATCGCGCTGATGTGCGTCATGGCCGGTGCGCTCAACCGCGATTTCCCACCCGGCCTGCTGCAAGACGCAGTCGACCTGCCGTGGCCGCTGAACTGAGGAGCTTTGAGATGACACAGACTGCAATCCCCTATCTCTTCATGCGCGGCGGCACCTCGCGGGGGCCATACTTCAACCGCGCGGATTTGCCTGATGACCGCGAAACGCTGGCCGAAGTATTGCTCGCTGTGGTCGGCTCGGGCCATCCGCTCAACATCGACGGCATCGGCGGCGGCGCGGCGGTCACCACCAAGGTCGCAATGCTATCGCCTTCAGACGACAGTTGGGCCGATGTGGATTATTTCTTTGCCCAAGTCTCGGTCGAGGATCGGTTGGTCGATTTCAAACCGACCTGCGGAAACATCCTGTCGGGTGTCGGCCCGGCGGCGGTCGAGCTGGGCCTCGTGCAACCCACCGGCGATGTGACGGATGTGAAGATCCACGC